>JAFYGL010000649.1 GCA_017543165.1 Victivallales bacterium
AGCCCGTAGTAGCGACGGCGTCCTCGCCGTCGCGCCAAAAGGCCTGCATCTCGCTGCTGAAAGCGCACATCTGGCATGGGATATTTGTAGCGACAACGTGCCATTGGTGCGACGGCGAGGACGCCGTCGCTACTACGGGCTGTCGCAAGGCGCACAACTGGCGAGTAACTCGTCTCTAAAACATACCCTAAGGGGGAGCAGAGCATTTATTATTTCCAGGCTGGGTTGCCGAACATGCCTTCCGCGAAATAGACTGGCTTGTATCCAGCTTCGGTAGCGCAGCGGCATGCGCATTCTATGCGCTGCAAGTGGTTCGGGATATAGTTGAAATAGTCGGGGACTGTATATTGCTCGTGCGTCATGAGGCTAAGCGTGTCCCGCGCCCTGCCCTTCAGTGCCTCGAATCTTGCTTGTATCACGGGAATATCGTCATAATTGCAGCAAAGCAGGTTGTTCATAAGGAACATGTCAAAGCGGCGGTCATAGAACAAATGCCTTTTGTCGATATATTCGCAGATGTCCTTTTCGTAGTGGTATCCGATATCGGTCACGCGCCAATTGTGAGTTTCGCCGATATGTGAAATGCTGCCGACATAGCCGCCAGTCAGCAGGTTCACGCCACGCTCCTTCAATGCGCAGAAGTTCTCGGGATTAGTCATCGCCCAGTGAATCACCATGGGCCTCATGAAACTGTTTTCCCCAGCGAAACGCAGAATCTCGCCCTTCAGCAAATCGTAGTCCGCGCCGAGGGTGGCCGCGTCCGCGCTCTGGTATGGCCTGTCTGGGAATTCGCTCTTTGCGTGGAATGACATCTTCAGCCAGTCCGCATTGTCGGCAAACTCGCCCTTGTAGCAATCTGGCATGTCCGCAATGCAGAAATCATGATGGTCGTCATGATAGAAAAGATTCAGCGTGAACTTGCTGCCGTATGCATCGTGGATTTTCTTCAGGCCTCCCAGGAAGAACTGCTCGAACAGTGACTTTGGCCTGTTCAAAGCCAAGTCACGCAGGAAGAAGCAGCAGTCGTCAATGAAGAAGTTGTAGCGTTTGAAGGAATTCCTGTCGTATGCCAGGGTTATGGTCTGGCTCCTAATGCCAAAGGCGTCATCCGCCTCCACGGTCACCTTGTTCAACTTCTTGTTCAGCAATACCTTGCCTGAAAAATTGCGGTCGCACTTTTCCGCAGGCATGCCGTTTATGGTCACAAATGCCTGGGACGAGGCAATGCCCTGCACCTCAATCTCCAGTCCCGCCTCTGTCTCCTTGCCGAAATTGCGGTCCAAAACCGCGCCATCCCTTAAATTTGTAATCTCTAGCATTGTTATTTACCTCTGTTTTTTTTATGCAGATTTCTGAGGTAATTTCAAAACTATCATCAAAATGCGCTAGTTTTGAAATTACCTCCTTTCACATAATCTGCGGTAATCGGTGTCAATCTGTGTATAAAAATCTCTACGCCACTGCATTAAATCAAGGGCTGGTCACGCCCTGCAGTACTCTGGATCATCCTTGAGCAACTGGTCAAAGTAGGCTATGGTCTTGGCCAGGCCTTCGCGCAATGGCGTGCTTGGCTCCCAGCCCAGCAGTGCCTTTGCCTTGCTGATGTCTGGCTTGCGCTGCCTTGGGTCGTCCGCAGGAAGGGGTCTCTTCACAATCTTTGACTTCGAGCCAGTCAGTTCAATCACCATTTCAGCCAGCTGCAATATGGTGAACTCGCCTGGATTGCCTATATTGACAGGACCAGTCACGTCACTGCCAGTGGCCATCATGCGCATCATGGCGTCCACCAGATCATCCCTGTAGCAGAAACTGCGTGTCTGGTTGCCTTCGCCATAAATGGTGATGTCCTGGTTCTGGAGCGCCTGCAATATGAAGTTGCTGACCACGCGCCCGTCGTTCGGGTGCATTCTGGGGCCGTATGTATTGAAGATGCGGACTATCTTTATGGGCAGCTTAGTCTGCAGCCAGTAGGCATGGAACAAGGTCTCCGCGCAGCGCTTGCCTTCATCGTAGCAGGAACGCAGCCCCACTGGATTCACATTGCCCCAGTATTCCTCAACCTGCGGATGGACAGAAGGGTCGCCATAAACTTCCGAAGTGGAACTCTGCAATATCTTCGCACCTACCCGCTTCGCCAGACCCAGCATGTTGATTGCACCATGCACACAGGTCTTCACAGTCTGCACAGGATTCTTCTGGTAATGAATCGGAGATGCTGGACAGGCAAGGTTGTATATCTCGTCAACCTCAACATAAAGGGGGAATGTCACATCATGCCTCAAAAACTCAAAGCGGGGATTTCCCATCAAATGAAAAATGTTGCGCTTGCTGCCCGTGAACAGATTGTCAACGCAAATCACCTCATTGCCAGCCTCAAGCAGCTTTTCGCATAGGTACGACCCTAGAAAGCCGCCACCGCCTGTCACCAGAATACGCTTGTTTCCCATTTTTGCATGTCTCCTGTTTTATTTAGTGGACTGTGGACTGTTGGGTTCACGAGGCGAAAAAAACAGTGATATTCTGCGCGGCACGCTATTCCGCGCGGCCATTGGCCGCGCGTCAGGACG
>JAFYGL010000650.1 GCA_017543165.1 Victivallales bacterium
CTTGACTTTCATGCGCATTGCAACACGAACGAGCCTGAACTGCTCAGGGCATACGTGAAGAACTGCGAGAGGAACGAGACCATCACCGCATTGTCAGGCGGCCTGCATTATGGAGGGCATGACTTTGTGCCAAACGAGGAGGTGGTGAAGATATGCAGGCAGTATCCACACAATCTGGTGCCATTGGCAAAGATTGATTTGTGGGACACGCCGCCTGACCCAGCAGAGGCCAGGCGCTATGCGGACATGGGTGTCAAGGGCTTCAAATTCATCTACCCATATTATCCATACGACCATGAAAGCTATTTTCCTCTGTATGAGGAGATAGAGAAACTGGGGCTGCCTGTGCTGTTTCATACAGGCGGCTATCGCCCAAGTTCGGCGGACATGCGCTTCAGGCGTCCCATGCTGAAGAACATGGCACCCATAAATCTTGACTGCATTGCACGCTCATTCCAGAAACTGCGTATAGTCATGGCGCATTTGGGCACGGAGTTTTTCAGGGACATGGCAGTAAATCTAGTGAAGTTGCACAAGAACCTGTATTTTGACTTGGCTGGCAGCGAGGCGTTCCTGGGCGTCGGCGCGGATGAATTATTGTCATACTCACGTTCCAATGTCTGCCCTGGCATGGCATCGTCCGAGGCCTTCCTCGGCAAGATGGTGCTGGGCTCCGATTCGTACATAACAATGCCGTATATACAGAGCCAGGCAGTCAACGCATATCAGCAGGCGCTTTTCCGCTGCTGTGCTTCCAGGGAACTCACTCACCACATACTTGGAGGCACTGTAGCCTCCTGGATGGGAATTGATCTGCCAGCGACAAGCAATGTCAATGGCTTGACAACACCTTGGGACAGGACGCAGATTTCATGAAATGCCTTGACGCATCATGCCCGCAATTTATATTTTGCGCCGTTTGCAATGTGATGCGTTTTACATTCTGGAGGCGTTATGAACGATACAATTGACCTTTGCGGTCTTTTCATGCAAAAGCAAAATCTTGAAAACCAGATGCTCGCACGGAATCTTTATGCCAGGACGGCAATGACTGGATATTCATTTGCCGCGAAGCACGATGCGGAATATCTGGCGCTTATGGGCGAACCAAGCAGGCAGATGGACGAACTGCTCATCAAAATCATGGATGAGCAGGACAGGATGAAGATAGCTGGACCCGAAAAATTCAGGCGCGAGGATGTGTTTGTATGGGGCGGGCCGACGCCGTTATGGGGAGGCAGTATGGAGCCTGACACTTCTATTCGCGGCATGGAATACTTCGGGGCGGAAAATGCCGTGTATGTTTACGGGCCGTTGGATGAAGAAGCATTGGAACTCCACAAGTGCTGCAAGCGGCTTATATGCCAGGCAACCAGTACGGCGCGGAGCGGAGGGCAGCAGGAAAGCGATGTCCAGTGCGCGGAAAGGCTGAGCCAGCTTTCACTGAAATATACAAACATCATCGGTGGCATTGCCGATGACCTCGTGTCTTACCTTGGCAAAAACTATTCTGTCAAGGACATCCAGAAAGTGCACACGGCCATAAAAAAGCATAACCAGGCGCTGGACCTCTACGGCGTAGTCTATGCCCGTGAACTGGACAATGTCAACATACCGCGGGTGGCTGATTGCATCGATGCAGTAAATCTGTGGATTGACAGGAAAAGCGAACTGGCGGAATTCGACATGATAATAGAGAAGTGCAGGGTGAGATTCCCTGGAAAAAAGATAATGCTGGGTGTGTTCATGCAGGATATCGGGCTTTCCGACCTTGAGTACGGCGGCGAATTGATGCTTCGCTGCCTGGACAGGGCGGAACAGGCATACCGCAGCGGAAAAATCCAAAGCCTGGTGATACTCGGTGACCGCGAAATTGCGAAATATCCCAGTCTGGCGCAAGTCATCAGGCAGTACTTCGCGCAGCGCTTTGCATAGTGCTGAATTGATTTACAAATTTTCCTTGTCCCGTATGGAAAATATCGGGGAAGCCAATATATTCACGCTCACATTTCAGGGCATGAATGTGCCTGTGTTGTTACTTAAACAATAAAATCTAGGAGATGTTTACTATGGCCAACAGACCAAAAAAAGTTTTGACGATTGCTGGGTCTGATTGCTCGGGCGGTGCAGGGCTGCAAGCGGACCTTAAGACCTTCCAGGAACGCGGCGTCTATGGAATGACTGCTGTGACTTGCCTTGTGGCTATGGAGCCTGCAACATGGCATCACATCGTGAAGCCAGTGGACATGGAAATGATACAGACCCAAATCAAGACCATTCTGGATGGCATCAATAGCGTGGACGCGCTGAAGACTGGCATGCTGCCCACGGCTGACATCATCAAGCAGGTGGGCCTTATGCTCAAGAATTGCGGCGTCAAGCACATTGTAATCGACCCAGTCATGGTCTGCAAAGGGGCAGGGCAGCCGTTGTTCCCGGAGAACACCGCCGCCATGATAAAGTATCTTCTGCCAGTGGCGGATGTCGTAACCCCGAATACATTCGAGGCAGAGCAGCTTGCTGGCGTCCCTGAAATCAAGACACTGGACGATGTTTTCGAGGCCGCAATCAAGATACAGAGCCTGGGCGCCAAGAATGTCATCATCAAGGCGGCACGCGTCTTCAAGGGCAAGGCAATTAACGTGCTGTTCGATGGCAAGGCGCTTTACAAGTACGAGATGGACAAGGTACGCACCAAGTGGACTCATGGCGCGGGCTGCTCGTTCTCCGCATGCGTCACCGCCGAACTGGCAAAGAAGGCAAAGGTGCTGGAGGCATTCCAGACCGCAACGGACTTTGTCAACGAAGGATTGAAGAAGTCATTCCCGCTGAATGGCTTCGTGGGACCCATCTGGCACAAGGCATACGCCGAGGCACAGGCCTGATTTTTCATGTGGGCGCCGCCTCGGCGCCCACAATAATAATTCTATCGGGTTGTTCTCGCTGAGGCAACCTGAGTGGGCGCCGCCTCGGCGCCCACATTAACCAAAAACGATGGCAGACGAAGAAAACATACCCCAGCAGGAAGACGAACTGGCTCCCGAAACGGACTATTTCGAGCATGCTGATGACGAGCATATCGCCCGTGAGAAGAGAAAGGCCAGGGAACTGCGCAACAGCCAGTGGTGGAAGAACGAGCTGGCAAAAGGGCAGTGCTACTACTGCAAGGGGCGTTTTCATCCCTCGGAACTTACAATGGACCACATTGTCCCCATCATAAGGGGTGGCTTTTCCAAAAAGGGCAATGTTGTGCCTTGTTGCAAAGATTGTAATAACAGGAAGAAATACCTTCTTCCTGTGGAGTGGAAGGAATTTCAAAAAGGACAGGATTGAAAAATGCAGGAATTGAAGGTAGCGGTTGTTGGACTGGATACAAGCCATAGCGTGGAGCTTCCACGCCTTATGAATTCTCCAGAATGCAAGCCAGAACTGAAGATAAGCGGTCTGAAGGTTGTTGCCTGCAACAGGTTCATGACCAATTTCACAAAGCCAGAGGTGCTGGACAAGCGCCAGGCTCAGCTTGAAGAGTGGGGCATCAAGGTAACGGAAAGTTTGGACGAGGCTATTGCGGACTGCGATGCCATCATGATGGAAATCAACGACCCAGCCGTGCATCTTGAGTATTTTGAAAAACTGGCTGGTTTGGGCAAGCCTGTGTTCCTGGACAAGCCATTGGCGGAAAGCGTGGCGGATGGCCGCAAGATAGTGGAGTTGGCGCGCAAGCATGGCACGCGCGTGTGGTCCGGCTCCAGCATTCCATTCAATCCAAAGGTGTGCCAGTGCATCAACAACCTGTTGGATGAGCCATTGATTGCCCACACATTCGGCCCAATGGGACAGGCGCCAGCAGGCAGTTCCTTGATTTGGTATGGCGTGCATACGTTTGAACTGATGCAGCGCCTTATAGGGCCTTGCGGGGCCAAGACTGTCCATGCGGTGCCGACGCCTATTGGCGTGGTTTCCACGGTTGTCTATGCCGATGGCAGGATAGGCGTGGTCGAGTGCCAGAAGAGCTGCTGGTGCTATGGCGGCCGCATCCAGCACAATGACAATGCCTCGCTGCTGCACATCCTTTCCAGCGAACCCAACTACTACTATATGATGCGCCAAATACGCAACTTCTTCAGGGGCGGCGAGGCACCGATTACAATGGAAAGGACCTTCGAGGGTCTTGCCATAATGAACGCAACCGAGGAATCCGCCAAGACAGGCAAGCCTGTCGAAGTGGAGCAACTGTAACCAGTTGCGCGCGGTCTGGGCGAGCGCGGTCGTGCGTAGCGCGGTTTTGGCGTCCATGTGAGCGCCGAAGCGGCGC
>JAFYGL010000651.1 GCA_017543165.1 Victivallales bacterium
AGTCTCCATGCCAGCTGTCAAAAAGCTCAGAACCTCAAACAACCGTCAATATGCAGGCATGAACATGTACAACAATGCCTTTCGCTTTGACAACAGGGATGCTTCTGATTTGTCGAAAATGACTGCTGATGAACGAGCTTTTCGGGAAAAAGTCTATCGCCGCATGATCTCCTCAAAATACTTTCCTCTTGCCATGAATGGACTGGATGGATTGATGACCTTGAAATACGGGATCGTTGGTTCAATGGTCAAGAATGTGAAAAATGAAAACCAGGCCGCATTGGCATTTTATTATTCCGAATTGAAGAGGATAATGAACAATGTCTCCACAGTTTCCTCAGGACATAGTTCCAGTGTCTTCAAGATAGCCACTGAAGGGTTCGTAAAGGAACGCATGGAAATACAGGACATCGCCGTCAGGCGGCTGAATTGGAGTGAGCCTTTCGGCGACATGCTGTTGACTGGGTACGAAAAATGGCCCGTTGAAACGGCAAAGGAGGTGTATGGCAAGCTGAGGGAATGGGAAAAGCTATCTCTTGCCGCGCTTGAGAAAGACGAACTCATGAAAAAAGGCCGTTCACAGCGGGTCAAGGACTATTTCACTCGGCAGGAGGTCAAACTGGAAAAACAGTTTGGTTTCAAGCACGAGCAGCGTGTGACAATGCCCACCATTAATCCATACAGCCAGGTCTATTCTCCATTTGTTCAGGAGAAGAATTTATCGAGAATCATCTATGCGGGGAGTGAGAACAATTCCATCTATTTGTTCGTCCACACAAGGGATAATGGGCTTTCCCTGCGGACGATACCGCTTGATGCCCCCACGCAACCACGGCAGCTTTCCGCACTGGTGTTGCCTGACGCATTTTGCGAATGCATCTTCGGTGCTGTTCTTGATGACAGCTATGCTGCGTTCGTGGTTAAGAAAAACCTAGCCTGGATATGCTTGTTCCCGAAGAGTGGCGGGCTGCCCGAGATGATTCCCGTGAAAAACTATTGCGAAAACCAGACGACATTTGGCTATACTGCGTTTTGTGGCGGCGGCGACAGTCTGTTTGTCTCGTGTGACGGGGAAGGCAAGTTTTCAGGAAAGCTCGTCCAGTACATTGTGCGCACACGGGAAACGAAGGTCATCGCCTCGACGCTGGACCGCTCTGTCAAATGGCCATTGCAGGGGATTGGCTATCCTTACACCATAAAGCCTTTAATATGTGATGCAGACAACAAGCGAATCATCACGCTGCTGAACTCACAACCGCATCCCAATACAGGTGAAACCTTTTATGACATGGCCTTGTGGGCCTATTATTGGGAAACGGGCGAATGGAAGGTCCTTTCAAAGTATCTGCCCTGTGGACATGCGGAATTGGGGCTTGGCGTCAGATACATCGATGGCGTTTTCTGGCTGAGCTGCAACTATGGCTTTGGCAGAATCAACCAGGAGGGGTATTTCCAGCCCGTGTTTTTAATTGGCACTGACAGGCACTTGTCAGACAAAGGGCTAAGGTATGGCTCCTCCTCTTTTGAAAAGGTTGTTGTTGACTTATCCAAAATCAAGCCTCCTGCCCCCCAGTATCAAGAGCTGATGGACTGGGATTTGCATTTCCAGGCGTGCAATGGCAAGGTGTTTTTAGGTCAGAGGTCTGTCATGCTGATTGACGAGCAACTGTTCTTCAAAAATGAAGAGTACTTCCATATAACTCATTGCATAGGAAAACGATACTGCATAGGATTCCCCAACCCGAAGGAGTTGCAGCTTCGCGTTCTGAAGAGTGTGGAAGAGATGAAGGCGGAAGCGGAGCTTCAACAGAAATAGGCGAATACGGAACATGGACAAGAGACGAGTGGACATCATCGGCAGAACGATACTTTGCCTCATGGCATGGTTGTTTGCATACAATGCGTGTGCAGAGCAGAATCTGGCCTTGTTTGCCCTTGACGAGGAGGCTATGCCGTGGGTGGAGCTGGTCTTGGCCGAACTCTCCGATGAACCAGGCATTGCTTTGCTGGAGCGCATGGAGATGGCTAAGCTTCAAAAGGAGCTGGCACTGGCGGAGACAGGAGAGGATGCCATTGCGCTTTTGCCTGGTTTGATGCAGAATGTTGAACTGTTTGCCGTTGTGAAGAATCGTTCCATGCAGGCTTTTGACGGCACGACAGGTGTGCGGCTTTTGGATGTGCCTATCACTTCCCCAGACGCCCTTACGGAAGCGGTGCGTCAGGCAGCGCAGAAGCAGCGCAGCTTTAAGCAGGAAACGCTGCATAAGCTTTCTTGTCTGCCTATGACAGCAGCCAATCTTTCGGAAGAACAGAGTAAACGCGCGTATGACTTTGAAGAGCTGCTTCTTCGCTGGCTTGCCAATATGCCTGATGTGGTTTTGCTGGAAAGGCGTCATCTTATCCTGCTGCTCAACGAGCCAAATGTCGAAAGAGATAAGCTGACCAGCCAGTTGTTTGCAGGGTCGCTTGTCATAAAGCCAAGCATTTCGCCAACGGACGACGGTGGCTTGCGGCTGCGTCTTGAGTTCTATGCCCCCAATGGGAAGGTTTTGCTGAAACGGCAGGAAGAGGTGATAAAGCCAAATCAGGAGCTGCCCTCGGTTGTGGAAACGCTGTTACAGGGCTTTTCCCTGCCTGTTTTTGACCATGAGGACAAAGCTGGCGAAGCGCAGAAGTTCATCAAGGAGGCGTGGTTTGCGGTGCATCAGGGAATTGATGATGATGCATTGGCTGCCGCTGCGTCCGCAGGTGCTCTTGACGCTGAATACGAAAAGGAGCTTTGCCGCATATCGGCAATTTCAGCGCAGCGGTTGTTGAAGAGAAGCTACTATTTTCCCAAGGCGAAGCTTCGCATCGGGCTTGTGAATCTCAAGACCGCATTGGATGTCGCCATTAGGCAGCGCGTTTTTCCAGTGGAGTTGCAGCAGGCGTTTCAGGTGCTTTTTATGTATTCGGCAATGGATTTCAAACGGTACTTTGAACAACAGGAGGAGGAAGCCAGAATATTGACAAGCCGTGGTATCGTTGCCTATATGAAGTTTCTCCAGTCTCCCCCTGGCGAGGGTCCGACGATGGGCATTGCGGAAAGAGCGTCGCTTTTGGAACGGCTGTCAGAGTACCTCTTCAGGATGGCCTATTTCGTTCAGGTTGATTGGGATGTCACCTATTGGGAGCAGTTTACTCTGCCAGTCATGCAGGATTTTATATACAGATCGAATCGCCTGTTCACAGATTACCTTGGAGAGGACTTGGGGAAGCTGGATTTGAACGAGAGCCAGAAGCGTTTCGGAGGAAATGGCATCACATTCCGCACCATCAGCGTCAATCTCATACGGTTTTATCCGCGAGAGCAGTCTCCTGAGGCACAGCGTGTTTTTGAACGCACCTTCAAGATGATGGCATCATCGCGTGTTCTTCAATACGCAATCATCGGGAGATTCGGCCTCTTGAAGCTGGAGCTAGGCGAGACAGGGATTGCAACTGCCTTGAATCGCCATAAAAACATTGACGCACAACTGGATGCGTTCTATGCCGATTTGCTGCGCTATATGGAGAATGGTTTGCTCTGCAATCGCGTTGATACGCTGCCATCCCTGGTGCAGTCCTGCATTATGGGCGACCCCAAGCACATTGAGCAGAAAATCCAGCTTCAGGAAGTGGCGATGCGTCGGTTCAAGTGTCCCAATCTTCTTGGGGAGCACTTGTTCTACGGATATGAAGAGTGGCCTCAGGAAACAGCCAAGATGGTGTATGCAAAACTTCAAGAATGGCAGAAGGGGACGCTGCGCGAAAACGACAGGCAGAATTATGCGCGATACCAAAACACGCTGGAGCGACGATTCAAGCTCAAGAAAGAACAATCAGGAGTGCAGCCGTTGATTGTGGATGTGGCGTTTAAGCACGCCAGAATGCCCTTCAAAAAGCAGCCGTACTGCTGGAATCTGACCCTACTTGGTCATGAAAGGGAACGGGTTTTCTTGTTGGGCAACAGGGCCACGGATGACGACGATGATGACACGGCAAAGATTCAGCTGCTGGAGCTCAATCCCAAATCAGGGAGAATCAAGATGCTTCAGGAATACAAGGGTGAATTCGGAGAGAATTGCGGGCAGGGGCTTTTCGGCGCCATGACGGATACGGACTTCATTGCGGTTGCAGGGTATATGATGTATCTTCTGCCGAGAAACCTCAGCAAGAAACTGCGTGTGGTCGATTTGTCGCAATACGGCAAGGAGGAATGCCATTCGATGGTCGTTGCTGGCAAGCGGGTGTTTCTCTCCTTTGACGGCAAGTTCGACCATCCTGGCAATCTCGTGGAATATGACCTTGATAGCCAGAAGGCAAGATGCATTGCCTCCACCATAGACCGTTCCATCGTTTGGCCTATGCAGGGGTATGAACAGCCGTATGCCATCGGTAAGCTGATGCCTGATTTGAAAAACAAGCGTCTCCTGATGCTCCTGCACGACAAAGAGAAACACCCGTACAAGATGCAGTACATCGTCCGTCTCTGGGCTTATTATTGGGAAACTGGCAAGTGGGAGGTGCAGTC
>JAFYGL010000652.1 GCA_017543165.1 Victivallales bacterium
TCCGCGTCGATCCATGTGAAGTCAAATCCCAGGTTGCCAGCCATTTCTCCTATGACGGGGTCGCCCAGCTGCACCACCAGCCCCTGGCAGATCTTGCCTGCCGCAATCTTTGCCCTGAAGTCTTCCAAATGATTCATTTTCAATTCTTAAATATCAAAAATCTTGTTTTCCAAAGTGCTGCGGTATGCCAGTTCAATAATCCGCTGTACATGCAGGGCATCCTCCGCAGGCACCTCCAGTGCTGTTCCAGTCAGCAAAGAATTGGCAAAACTCTCAATTTCACGGGTGTACATATTGCCGAAATCCGCCTTCAGCATGACGCCTGCCTCGTCTGCATGGTCCTGCTTGGCATCATACTCGCCTGTCTTGTCCAGGAACACGGCATTAACCGTGCCGCCGTCATTCTGACCAATGACATTCTCGCCCAGAAGACGCCCCTTCATCCCGAAGAATTCCAGACGCCATTTCGCCACCTCGTCTGGTATGTTGAAACTGGTATGCACCACGCACTGTGCGCCCTCCTCCAATTCCAGCAAGACAGTGCTGGTATCCTCAACATCGTATGAGAAGGAGATTGTCCTGTTCAGGCCAACCACACGGCGGATGCGCTGCCCTGTCACATATTCAATAAGGTCAATGCAATGCACGCCCATGTCCATAAGAGGTCCTCCGCCCGACTTCGCCTTGACCTGGCGCCAGTTGCCTTCCTGAGGAGGACACCACAACGTGAACTGTGAATATCCAGAAACCACCTTGCCTATCTTTCCTTCCGCAATTGCACGCTTCATATTCTGTATCTGCGCACCGAAACGCATCATGAAACCAGCCGCCACCTGGACCCCCTGGGCCTTGCAGTAATCCAGCAGCGCCCTGCCCTCCACGCAGTCCATTGCAATGGGCTTCTCCAGCAGGATATGCTTTCCCGCCCTGGCGGCCTTGCGCGTAAGTTCCGCATGCGTCACTACAGGCGATGCTATATATACAGCATCCACATCGGGATCCGCCAGCAGTGCATCGGCATCTGTGTACGCACGCTTTGCGCCATGCTTGGCACGCAGCCGCTCCGCAAAGTCCGCATTAAGTTCCATCACGGCCACTAGTTCGGCATTGTGCGCCAATTTCATGCCTGGTATTGTCCTGCGGTCAGCAATTCCCCCTGCCCCAAGTACGCCAAAACGAATCTTCTCCATTGTCATTACTCTCCTTATTGAGCAAATAATCCAGCCAGTTCCTCCAGTTTGGCGGCTGAATATTCCCAGAAATTCTTTGTAAAATCCGCGCTGAATGCAGCAAGATGCGGCGTGACAACCACGTTGTCCAACGTGAATAAAGGCGATTGCGTGTCGAATGGCTCCTGTTCCATGACATCCAGCGCCGCACCGCCAATGACACCGTTCTTCAGCGCATTGTACAGTGCCTCTTCATTGACAATTCCTCCGCGCGATGCATTGACAAGCAATGCCTTGGGCTTCATCAGCGCCAATTCACGCTCGCCTATGAGATTTCGAGTCTCCGCAGTCAGAGGGCAATGCAGGGAGACAAAGTCCGCCTGCCGCAGCAAATCGTCCAATGGCACTGAATCAGGCAGCATGGGATCGTGGAAGAGTGTTTTCAGGTTGAAACCCGACATCATCTTCTCCACGCGGCGGGCAATCCTCCCATAGCCCACAAGCCCCAGCGTACGCCCCGTTATATGCCATTGCAGGGCATTCTGCAATTTGCGCCATTCGCCGTTTCTGGAGCAGCGATCCTGTTGCGGTATAAGCCTGGCCAGGGACAACAGCAGCGTAACTGTATGCTCCGCCACAGCCTCGGCAATGGAATCAGGGGTATTGCAGACAAGTATCCCAAGCTGGCGGGCGCGCTCGCAGGGCAATGCATCCACGCCGCTTCCACTGCGGAACAGTGCCTTGCAATGTGACAGTCTGTCAAGCATATCGGGAGGCAAACGTACCTCGTCCCCCCAGAACCAGATTACATCCGCATCGCCCGCAAAGCGCTGAAGTTCACTTGGCTCCTTGCCGCAGCAATGGCATTTCAATTCAATGCCAGCATCCGCAATCCGCTGGCGTATGTACAGAGGAATGACCTCCGCCTCATGCGTGACAAATGCTACTTTCATCTCA
>JAFYGL010000653.1 GCA_017543165.1 Victivallales bacterium
AATGCGGGCAGTTTTCGGTGCCGCATGCCCTCGATGCTGCCGTCGTTCAAATTGATGTGCGTGAGTTCCAGGTCGGCTGGCAGGCTGTCAGGCATGATGGCGAAGTTGTGGTTCTGGGATGTGATTTCCACGTTGCCTGTCAGCAGGTTTTTGACTGGATGGTTGCATCCGTGATGGCCGAAGGGCAGGCGTCCCGTCTTTGCGCCGCATGCAAGGCCAAGTATCTGATGCCCCAGGCAGATGCCCATGACAGGCACTTTGCCCAGCAGTTTCTTCACACATTCAGGCACGCCCTCCACACCGTCCGGGTCGCCAGGACCATTGGACAGCAGCACGCCGTCTGGTTTCATCGCCAGTATTTTTGCCGCAGTTGTGCCGCATGGCACCACTTCCACCTGGAAGCCCATTTCCGCCAGTTGCCGCAGGATGTTGTATTTGATGCCGCAGTCGATGACGACTACCCGCATATCGCCTTCCTTGGACCAGGTGTATGGCTTGGCCGCCGCCACTTGTTTTGCGCAGTCTATGCCGTCCAGCCCATGCCATTCCCTTGCCTTGGCGATGGCCTGTTCTGGTGTCATGTCCGTTCCGTCCGCATGGAGCCATGCCTTCTGCGTGCCATGTTCGCGCAGGTGCAGCACCAGGCGGCGCGTGTCCACATTCGCCAATATAGGCTTGTTTGCCGCCTTCAGCAGCGCGTCCAGGCTCTGGGTGCTTCTCCAGGATGAGGGCTGGTTCAGGTTCTGCACGATGAGCCCGTTCAGGAATATTCCGCGGGATTCCATGTCCTCCTCATTGCAGCCGTAATTGCCAACCTCTGCGGTGGACAGCGCCACTATCTGCCCGAAATACGATGGGTCCGACACGATTTCCTGGTAGCCAGACATGCCTGTGTTGAAGACTGCCTCGCCTGGCATGTCCTGTGCCGCGCCCAATGAAATGCCCTGGAATACCGTACCATCGGCCAGCGCCAAATAGCCTTGTATGCTCATGTATGTGTACCCTGTCTTTAATATGCCCTTTCGTTGATGTTTTTCGCGTAGTTCAGCAGTGCCTGGTTGACCACGCGGTTGCCGCCTGGCGTGGGGTAGTTTCCTGTGAAATACCAGTCGCCAGTGTGGTTTGGTATGCAGCGGCGCAGGTCGGCGCAGGTCGGGAATACCACCTTCAGTTCCGCATTGAGGGTGTCAGGCAAGAGCCTGCGGCAGATTGCCTCTGTCAATTCGTCTTCGGTAAACAGCGCATACAGTTGCGCCGCGACATTCACCATGTCCTTGTCCGCCTTGCCAAGTTCCTTTTCCGCCTGGGCGACTGCCTCGTCGAAGCGGGATTGCATATTGCGTTCCTGAAGCAGGTCCATGCAAGCCTGGAATGCCACCAGTTCGCCAAAGGAGGCCATGTCTATGCCATAGCAGTCTGGATAGCGTATCTGCGGCGCGGAGGAGACGATGACAATGCGCTTTGGCTCCAGGCGGTCCAGTATGGGCAGAATGGCGCGGCGCATTGTATTGCCTCGCACGATGGAATCGTCTATCACCACCAGGTTGTCCTCGCCAGGATTCACCAGGCCGTAGGTCACATCATACACATGCGGGAACAATTCCTCCCTGTGGTTGGCGTCGCTGATGAAAGTGCGGAATTTCGCATCCTTGACGGCCACCATTCCGAAGCGCAGCCTGTGCCCGTCCCTGCATTCGTCCAAAGCATCCAGCATGCCATGGAAACTGATCTGGGCGGTGTTGGGGATGTACGAGAACACGGTATGGTCGTAGTCGTGGTCAATTGCCTCTAGCACCTTGGGCACCACCGCGCGTCCAAGTGCGCGGCGTTCCTGCTGTATCTCCGCATCGTTGCCCCGTGAGAAGTAGATGCGCTCGAACACACAGTGACGAATGGGCGCCTCTGGCAGGCAGCGGTGCAGCGAGATCTTGCCCTGCACGGGTATGCTCAGCAGGTGGCCCGCTGGCAGTTCCTGCACATCCTGGCTGCGCAGGTTGAAGGCAGTCTGAATAGCAACACGCTCCGAGGCCACCACCACCACTTCTTCGTCCACATAGTAGTATGCAGGGCGGATGCCTGCGGCGTCGCGGAATACGAAGGCGTTGCCGTCTCCCACGATGCCGCCGATGACGAAGCCGCCGTCCCAGCTGGATGCGGTTTCCTTTACTGCCTGCAGCAGGTTTCCATTGCAAGCCTCCAGGTAGTGCGCCAGCAGGTCCAGCAGTATTTCGCAATCCTGGTGGCCGCGCGGGTGGTATCCCAGTTCCACCAGGTGCTGGAATACGCTGGCCGTATTGGTGAGATTGAAGTTGCCCGCCGCCAGTATTGTGCGGTTTCTGCGTGGATTTTCGCACACCATCGGGTGGCAGGCCTCCAATGTGCGCCTGCCGTAGGTGCCATAGCGCAGATGCCCCAGATAGACTTCGCCGCAGAAAGCCTGCCTCTGCTCCGCATCGCCCATTTTCGCTGAAACTTTCTCCAGCAAATCAGCCAGCGGCGTGGAGGCGCAGCTTTTCTCCAAGTGGTAGAATGGCTTGCCTGGCTGGGCATCCAGTTCCACGCAGGCAATGCCAGCGCCGTCCTGCCCGCGGTTGTGCTGCTTTTCCATAAGTAGCGACAACTTGGAGAAGCCGTATGTGGAGGCGCCGTACTTCTTCGCATAGAAGTCCAGCGGTTTCCGCAGGCGCAGCAGCGCAATGCCGCATTCGTGCTTTAGGTCATCCGACATAGATTAGTAGATGAAGAGCATTTCCCTGTATTTTGGCAGTGGCCAGATGCTGTCGTCAATCAGCAATTCCAAAGCATCCACATTCTTGCGCAGGCATTCAATTGCATTGCGGATGCCTTTTCCAGTGGCGAGCGCATCCTGCAAGGTCGAGATGTAGGCGTTCATGGCCTCCATCTGCTTTTCCATCTCCAGGCGCACTGTCTCGATTGCCTGGCTGCTCTTTCCGCCATTGCTTATGGCGAGATATTCCTTGAACACCACTGGCCGTACTATGCTTCTGGCGATTTCCAGGGCCACGCGGCCCTCGATTTCCAGGCGGCGCTCGTAGTCCTCCTTGAATACATGGTATCTTGAAATCAATTCTGTCTTGGTGAGCACGCCGTATTTTTCAAACAGCTTCTGGTTCTCTTCGTCCAGCATGGGCTTGATTGCCTCTGGAGTGCTGGCCAGGTTAGGCAGGCCACGCTTCTCTGTTGCCTCCTTGATCCATGCCTGGGTGTAGCCATCGCCATTGAATATGACACGCTGGTGCGCCGAAATCTCGCTCTTAAGCAATGCCTGCAATTCGGCATTGAAGGTCTTCTTCTTGAATCTTTCCAGTTTTCCGCTCAGTTCATCCAATGCCTCCGCCACAATTGTGTTGATTATGGTATTGGCCTCGGCGCAGGACTGCGAGGAACCTGGTGCGCGGAATTCAAATTTGTTGCCAGTGAAGGCAAATGGCGAGGTCCTGTTGCGGTCCGTGGCGTCTCTGTTGAGGGGCGGCAGCGCGTCGATGCCAATGCGCAGGGACGAGGCCTTGCTCTTGCTGGCGGAGGCGCCCTTCACCAACTGGTCGATTACGCCTTCCAACTGCTCGCCCACGAACATGGATATGATGGCGGGCGGCGCCTCGTTGGCGCCCAGGCGGTGGTCGTTTCCAATGCCGGAAGTAGCTGTGCGTAGCAGGTCGCTGTGCATGTCCAGCGCATGTATCACTGCGGTCAGCACAGTGAGGAACACGGCGTTTTCAGCGGGGTTGCTGCCTGGGTCAAGCAGATTGCGCTTGCCGTAGGCGATTCCCCAGTTGTTGTGCTTGCCCGAGCCGTTCACGCCCGCGAATGGCTTTTCATGCAGGAGGCATACCAGGCCATGGCGGTCCGCAGTCTGCCTCAGCACTTCCATCACCAGCATGTTGTGGTCCACCGCCAGGTTCAGGTCCTCGAAGATGGGAGCCAGTTCGAACTGGGCGGGCGCCACCTCGTTGTGGCGTGTCTTGGCTGGTATGCCAAGTTTCCACAGTTCCTTCTCCACCTCCGTCATGAATGCCAGAATGCGGGGGGGTATGCTGCCGAAATAGTGGTCTTCCAACTGCTGGTGCTTTGCTGGGGGGGCGCCATAGACGGTGCGTCCCGTCTGCAGCAGGTCAGGCCGCTGCAGATAGAATTTCTTGTCGATGAGGAAATATTCCTGCTCCACGCCCAAAGTCACCTTCACTGGCTCTTCCTTGTAGCCGAAGCATTTCATAAGGCGCACCACAGCCTTCTTCAGCACCTGCGTGGAGCGCAGCAGCGGCGTCTTCTTGTCCAGCACTTCGCCAGTATATGAGCAGAATATCGTGGGAATGCAAAGCGTGCCGCCGTTTTCATGCCTCTTGATGAAGGCGGGGCTGGTGGGGTCCCAGGCAGTGTAGCCGCGGGCCTCGAATGTGCTGCGCAAACCACCAGAGGGGAAACTGGATGCATCAGGTTCACCGACGGTCAGCGTCTTGCCAGAGAACTCGAATATGGCCTTGCCATTGGTGAATTCCAGGAATGCGTCATGCTTTTCCGCCGTGCCGCCCGTCAATGGCTGGAACCAGTGGGTATAGTGGGTGGCGCCGCGGGACACGGCCCATTCCTTCATGGCAGTCGCCACATCATCCGCAATGGAAGGGTCAAGCGGGCGCATGCCATTTATGGTTTCCATCAACTTCTTGTAAACCGACTTCGGCAGATGCTCCGCCATCTTGCCAATGTCAAACACATCCTCCGCAAAGTATTCCAGCACCTTCGCGCCCTGTGGCTCGTCCAGCGCAGTTTTCCTGTCCGATATGCGGCATACGGCATCAAATCTTTTTTGCATTTCCTCGCACTCCGTGAGAATTGGTTGCGTAGCAAGGTCATTTGACCTTGGCATACGATACACGCATAATGCGCATAACGGAGTTATTATAGCAATTGGTATGCCAAATGCAAGGTGGCGAGCGCCACTGTGTTACAGATTGCGGAATTATTGGATTTTGCATGACAAGGAATGTAATTATAACTTTGGCGTATTACAATTTTCGTAAATTGGCGCAGAAGCGAAGGGACGGAAGGGACGAAAGGGACGAAAGGGACGGAAGGGACGAAAGGGACCAAAGGGACGAAAGGGACGAAAGGGACCAAAGGGACGGAGGGGATATGAGTTCATAAAGGTCCCTTGGTCCCTTCCGTCCCTTCTGTCCCTTTTGTCCCTTTTGTCCCTTCCGTCCCTTCCGTCCCTTTAGTCCCTTTCGTCCCTTTTGTCCCTTGATTTACAAAAATTGTATGAATTTTCCGATTTTGCAAGGGTTGGATTTTGGCATACTAGTTGCTAAGACTATAGGGTGTTTTTTAGAACCATCCAACAACAAAAAGGAAGCAACAACAATGTGTGGATTTGTAGGAATATTCGGCATTGAGGAAGGCAAGGCGCGCAGTTTGCGCAAGACATTGCTGGCCATGTCCAGGAAGATACGCCATCGCGGGCCTGACTGGTCTGGCGTGTTTGCGGGCAAGCGCGCATTGATTTCCCATGAGCGCCTTGCCATCATAGACCCTTTGTCAGGCAAGCAGCCATTGTACAGCCCTGACGGGCGCTATGTGCTGGCGGTGAACGGCGAAATCTACAACCACCAGGAACTGCGCAAGGAACTTGAGGGCGAATATGAATTCCAGACGCATTCCGACTGCGAGGTGCTGCTGCCTCTGTACATAAAATACGGGGCAAAATTCCTGGACATGCTCCAGGGCATATTTGCATTTGCATTATATGACACCCAGGAGGACCGCTACCTTGTGGGGCGCGACCCCATAGGCGTCATCCCCCTGTACGAGGGCTGGGACGAGGAAGGGCGCTACTATGTGGCTTCCGAACTGAAGGCGCTGGAGGGTGTGTGCTGCACTTTGCAGGAGTTCCAGCCAGGCTACTACCAGTTGAGCGGCGCGGCCAAGCCTGTCAAATGGTATGAGCGGGACTGGTTCAAATATAATAAGGTAAAGGAC
>JAFYGL010000654.1 GCA_017543165.1 Victivallales bacterium
ACGGACAAAGTCTCTGCGTCAGCCTCGAAAATGCCCTGGCCTGGCTGGCTGTCCATTGAATTGAAATCCACAATAGCCAGTTTGCTTATGCCCGAGAGATTGTATTCTCCAGGTGTCCTTATTTTAATTGTTATGTTAGCCGTTGATTGGCACCCCGCGAACAACAGCCCAAACATTGCCGCGAAAGCCAGGAACATGGCTCGTTTCATTCTTGCGTTCGACATCTATGTTTCTCCAATAAACTTGTCTATGCTCTCACCATCGCTTCAAGCCCTGCCTTATTTGCCAGCTTTTCCTTCTTCCATTTTTGCCCGCAACTCCGATAGTTTCCTTATTCGCTCTTCGCATTTGCCCTGCTTGTATGCATCGTCGGCAAGAGTGTATTCGCCGAGAATTTCGTAGGCAAGACCAAGATTCTCATAATCGGCCTCTTTCATTGGCGAATAATTCTCCAAAAAGTTTACGGTTTCGGAAATTGCCTGTGCTTTCAGAAGGAGGACCGCCTTTTTGCAACCGCTTTCGTTGAATTTTATTTCCCGTGTTTCTTGGTGGGGCGATATGTCCATGGCAAGTTCTTCCACCGCATTGGCAATCATGCGGTCAAAAAGGGCATTGCCAGCCATCTGCGCCTCATGGCTCTCAAGGTCATTTACGTGCTTGAATGCAATGGGGAAGTTTTTGCTGAAAACCGTTTTCCCGCCTTTGTCCACAAGGGTGGCCTGGAGCACGCCCATTCCCTCTGAGCGAAGCACATCGTATGTGACCTCGCGTTCCTCCACTCTCCTATTGTCGAAATCTGGCCTGCTTACTGGAACGCGTCCTTCCTCTCTTTTTATCTTGTATGGAATATCCACAAGCCTAAATTTCCTCTTCACCCTGTCAATTTTATTGACCATGGCGGCCTTGACATTGATGTGCAAAACCGCGCATTCAATGTCATCACTGACATAGCGGGCATAGCCATGGGCGCTGTGGTATGGCGCGAATACATTCGCAACCTTGTCGCCGCCGCCTCGCGTGCCCCAGAGCAAATCTATGGTTTTCAAGGCACCTTCCTGGTAGAGACGTGAAGAAATCCTCTGGCGCAGCATTGCCTCCGCGCCTCCTTTGTCCATGGTGGCATTCCCCGCCAAAGCAGCTGAAACCTCTATCTTGAGGGGTGAAATGGCGGATATGCTGGCCCCTTTCAATCCCGAGGGCGGGAAGGTATAGATTGCGGTATATTTGTCCGCGCAGCCTGTAATGAAACATACTGCCAGTGCTGCTGCATACAGCATCAGACGACTTTTGATTCTCATTGTGTCCATTCCCCACCTCAAATCTTGTTTCCAGTCATTAGCGCTTTCTTTTCTATGCGCGCAAGGGAATTGGCGCACGCCTCTGCAAGTCCTTCATTCTCCGTAAGCATGAGGATCTGGTAGTACTGCCTGTAGAGCGACCTAAGGTTGTCAATGTCAAAGTGCCTTGCTTCCTTGGACAGCGCCAAAAGGTAGTAACAGCAAAGACCAGCATTGTATTTCTTTGCGTTTTTGGAGGATTTTACCTTCTGGACATATTCATCAAAGCTGCCTGGCATAAGGGTTCTGCCACGTGCCTCAACGGCCTCAAAGGCACCTTTCTTCAATGCATTGACCATTTCAATGTCCACATCATCCTTGGGTATGGCTGTACTGAAACGACGCCACTGGGACGATATCATGTCAGAGAACTTCATGCTGATTTCCGCGACAAATTTGTTTGTGAACGCCTCGCGGCTATGCTGTCCCACGCCACCATTGTCAATAACGCCGTCATTTGCCGAAAATTCAAAGTAGTGCACAGGTTCCAGACTGGTGACAGAGTAGATTGCCACAGCCGCATACATGGCGCCGCTGGCATCGGTACGCCCAGGAACCGTCTCCACCACGTCGCGCCCATTGCGCTCGCCGTCTCTTTCCACGACACGGGTTATTGAATTGAAGCGTGTGGAACTGTACTGGGATTCCTTGTGGCCCGTTGTGACGTTCACTATTATGTAGTAGTCAAGCGCAGCGCTGGGCCCCAGCACTATTTTCAGGCCATTGCCGCCTTTCTTGTTGAATGCACTTGCAATGCTTTCCTCTATGGCACGCGACAACTGTTGCTCTCCAGAAACCAGCAGCCTTGCCTTTGCCTCCTGCCTCAGAGCGATGCCTCCGTTGCCTGGCGACATAAAAGACAATTTCTCCCTGGTCACATTCTCGCATCCGCAAAGCAGCAGCAGAAACAGTATGGCAAGGCAAGATTTAATCCTGTGCATTTTCACATTCCTATTTTTTTTGTTGTCCATGCAAATTTGAGGAACACATCAGCTTGTTCCATTTCCAGTTTGACTTCCATGGATTTCACATCCTTCAGCTTATCCTTGTCAAGATTGAGTTGAAGATAATGGCTCTGAAATTCCTAATAGTCTTCTTGCTGCCAAGAAAACTAGAAAATCACCACTCGTACAATAAAAAGCGGATGGTGGATGGTTAAGTGCTTAGAGCGAAAAGCCCGCGTTTATCCAACTGAAATCCTTTGCGCCTGAAATCCGCATTCCACTGTACACTTGCACTGGTGAAAACTAATTTTGCTGTTTTACCTTCTCCAGCAGTTTCATGATGTCGCTTTGCCGAAAGACAACCGCATAGCGGTAAAAGCCAGTGTCGTCATCCAGCCCCTTTTCCAAGACCCTGCTGCGCAGATTGAAATTGGCAGGAAGAGACGGGAACTCACCTCTAAGCAGTTCCTTGACACGCAATAACGCTGTTCCTTCAAGATATCTGATGTTTTCCTTGTTCGTGTCTATCACCACAATGACGAAAACAAGACCTTGGTAACTATACACGCCCTGCGCTGCGGCGGGGCTTGAATCATATATCTCCGTTGCATCGTAGTATGCATCATCCTCGTCTGACTTATACGTCGGTGCAAATTTTTGGATGACTACCTTTGGAACAGAGTTTTTTGGGGACTCTTGCTCTGATTTGGCAACAGGTGATTTATGGGCTTCCTGTTCAGAAGACAGTGCTGTTGTCTGGTTACCAGCTGCTGTTTGCTTATTTGATAAAGTGGCACAGCCAGTGAGCATCAAAATGGATATGCTTCCTAAAAGAAGAAATCTTTGCATCATAATAATCACACCATTGAATCATTGACAGAAAATCGGCGCACCGCCCTTAGTGGCAGTGCGCCGCATGTCATTATTCAGATTTTAGAAATCATCATTGACATCAGTGTCACCGCCGAATGCGCCTGATGTGGATTTCTTTTCCTTCTTAGTGCCGCCATTGCCGTCGTCCAGCACCTGAACACCCTTCTTCTTGGGCTGGCGCTTCTGAAGTTCGCCGTCAACGGCCTTCTTCTGCTGGTTGTATCCCTTCTGGAAATCCTCCTGCCTGTTCTTGGAGGCCTCCACCGCCGCCTTGTTTGCCGCTTTGCGACCGCGTTCCACGGTCTGGTGCCTGTTGTCCATAACCGCTGTCGCGTAATTGATCTTCTCGATCTCAAGAGCAGTCTTTGCATCATTGGGGTTGATGCCATAGACTGAAACATAAATAGTGCCGCCAGTAATTGGATGCTCGACCTCATCGCTAAACAGACGCTGCATGCCGCGAATGGTCTTGTTCTGGAAGGACTGTGTCAGGCGCTCAGAGTATGATTCAGCAACCACGTCTCTTTGGACCTTCTCATTGCCTCTGCTCTCCATTGCCGTCTTCGCCATCTTATAGCTTTCCACGTCCGCCCAAACGCAGAATGCCGCCATCTGCTGTGCATACAAGTCGGCGAGGCCTTTGTTCTTTCTGCGTTCGGAACTGGAAAGTTCTTCATCGTATTGGCGAGCGGAAATGCCAAGGAACCAGCGGTTTCCGTCCTTGTCAATGTACTGGCGAGGGCCAATCATAGTGGCTGGATTCTGGTCTTCAAGCCAATCCTGGACGGACTTGGCGTTTGCCGAAGGCTTCACTGTGAATTCCTCGCCAGTTACGATTGCACGGGCGGAACGCTCCATGACCATGCTCCAGCAGAACATGACTGCCACCTGGTACTTGCCATTGCTCTTGTTCCAAGATTCAGTCTGCATGATGACGGAGGAACCGTAAAGTGGCATTTTTGCAATTGCTTCCACTGCGCTTTCCTGACGCTCCCTGACGGAGGCCTGCATCGCTTCTGCCTTTTCTTGAAGTTCAGCATATTTCTTCTTTGAGATTTCCAGCTTCCTCTTCAATTCCTGGAAGCGGGCTATCTTGGCTTCGTCACGCTCGTTCTTCTTGTATTCGGCATCAATTTTCTTTATCAAAGCTGCCAGCAAGTCATTAAGCCTTTCGCCAAAGGTGGTGCCGCGCAACGCCTCTGCCTCCGCCTTGCTGGTCTTTTCAACCAATTGGGCGAGTTCTTCCTTTTCTCTGGCAATCTCCTTGTCAAGTTGATCACGCTCCGCACCAAGGACTTTGTTGACGTCAGTACCAGGCATGCTGGCAATGTCTATGGCAGACATTTCTTGGTTGATTGTGGAGATTATTCCGACCTTTGCGCTAAGATATGCCTTTTTGGTGGCCATTTCGCGCTTGATAAAGAAATCCTTGTCGCTTGCAGGGTCAGAAGTTTTGAACTCGGCGCTTTCAATGATGATAATGCGCTGCTTCTTTTTGTCCCAGCCTTCTTTCCACTTTTTTGCCTTGGCTTGCTCCTTGAGCAATTTAAAAGCGTTCTTGAATTTCTTGTCTGCTGGTGCTGGAGCGGATTCCTGCGCCTCACGGACAGCCTCGATTCCTCCGTCAGAAACCACCTGCGCGGGGACTTCCTGCTGCTCCGCCGCCTGCTCTTGTGCCGCATTGTTGTCGGCCGCCTCATTTTCCTTTTCCTGTGCGTATGCCTGCATGGAAATCATAATGCCGATTCCTGCTGCGATTAACGCAAAAAACATTTTCCTAATTGTCATCTTTCACTCCTGTTTAAACTGTACTACCAACTTTGAACTTTCCCCTATCTTCAACAATTAATTTCCTGCCTGCTGCGTCTTACCTGCACACAGAATACAGAAAAAACTATTATCACTTATTCTATTGCCACATAAACAACAAAATCTGTCACCAGATTGTGTTGAAATTGGCATGATACACTCAACATTAAAACGGGTGTAATATATTGTCTATCATTGATGGTTCAAATTCATTTACCTTTTGAAAACGGTAATCGGCCAGGACTGACCGATTACTTGAAAACGTGGCTGTTGCAAAACCTAAATTTCAAGACTTGCCTTGCCCCAGCTTCAACCTGAGTGAGCGCCGCTCGGCGCTCACATTAGGAGTTTTGCAACAACCCCATCCTAAAATGTCGGAAATAATCGCCTGTTCCTCAAAACCTGAAACTGGGCAATAAAAAAACCGCCTAACTAAGGTCAAATTAGGCGGTTTATGAATTGGCATCTCCAACGGGAATCGAACCCATATTGCATGGATGAAAACCACTTGAACCGCTAATGCTGCCCAGTTTGTAGGCTTTTCCAAATGCGCTATTTTCTACATGACTACAAAGAAAATCACTAAAGAAAATCAGCCTAAAATATGTTAGTATTTCTTTGATTTTCCAAAGGCTCTGGGCGAATGAAAAACCCTCGGAAAAACCCTTGGAAAATCGGCAAAAAAATAATGCGTCTAAGGCATTTGTCAAACCAGCGACATCACCTCGTCGCTGGGGATTCTCTTTTGCCCTCTTGCGTCAGTTATTGCATTCAGTTTGCCAGTGCGGATATAGTTGTAAATGGTGCGCTCCGTGCAGCACAGCTCCCTTGACGCGTCACGCACGGTCATTGTGTTGGCGCGCACCGCGCATCCTGGCTTCGTCAGGGCAAGCCTCAACGCCCTTATCTCGATGTCCTTCACAGTCTCGTCCTGCCTTGCAATCTGCATGATCAAATCCCGTGTCGTCTGTTTCATTGTCCACTGCTCCTCTCTTGTTCTTGTCAGAATGTCACGCTGGCTGTCAAGACTGCCGCCGCCAGCCAGTACACTACGCGCCTCACATCGCCATCTACCGCGTAAACAATCGCTGCCGCGAAGTCAATGCACATCAGCACGAATGGCAACAGTTGGGTAGATTTTATCATTGCTTTTCTCCTCTTGCCTTCCCCAAAGCCTCTAGAATGTCCTTTGCCTCGACAAAGGAGAATATCCCGTTGGCGTGCATTACCACATACATGCCTGCTTTTATGTAGTAGTATTTCCCTTCATAACCTGGGAACTTGCGGAAAAGCACTTCATCGTCTTTTTCGCTCTTGTCCTTGTAATGCCGCAGTATCGTTCCAGCGGCATACAGGATTTCATCAATGGAATGGTCTTCAATTCTGCTCATTCATCTACTACCTTCGTTGCGTTTAAGAGCATCTTCACTGTGTTCTTGTAAGCCTTGACAAGTATATCTGGATTTGGTTCTTCCTCCCTGTATTTGCCGCTTCTGGCAAGTCCCGCCATTACGCAGTCGCAAAGCATTTCCAGGACATCAATCAGATTCACATCGTCTGGACATCTATCGTTCAGGTGGTGCCTTTCTTTCACGATGTGTATCTGGTCATACCAGCCTTTGCCCCACTCGCCTGACTGTTGTGCCTTGTGGAATTGCTCGTAGAATTCATCGAAGTAGTCAAGTTTAGTCCTGTCGTGGAGGCGCCCCACCTCCCACAGTTTGTTGTGCAGAAACTCCATCGCACTGGCAACGTCGGAGATGTGCCTTATGGAGGACAACCGCAATTCCCTCTGGGTGATTTCGTGGTCTGCTGTCCTTGTGTCAGCCGTTGGGGATTTATGTACAATGATCACGTGGCTCATTCTTTCACCTCGTCTTCTTAGAATTTTTCGCTTGCCTCTCTGCCTTCCATTTCTTAAAACGTTCCGTCCATGTGCCTTCAGGACGTGGCTTGTCGAACTCGTATCTTGCAAATTCGCTAACTTCCTGCATGGCAAATGGGTTAGGCTGCTTTTTAGCCCATTCTATCGCCTGGACATTCTCAGACCCTGTCATTTTGCCTCCACCTCCTGATCTTTCTAAGTCTTCTTTCAAGCACCTGTGAAATTGTCTTCATTTTGCGCTTTCCGTTGGTGAAGAACCGCAGGAACGTAAGCATTATCATGTCTTTGCTGCACGATATGTATTCACGCCTCATCTCCGTATTCCAGTGAAGTACAAAATCAGTTACAAGCCCCCAAGATTTGCTTTTCTTGCAAAAAGCAAGAAGTTGTCCAAGACGTTTATGTGCTACATCATTATCAACACTGGGATAATATGTTATTTCGTCCCTGTCGTCATACAGCATCAGAAAAGATTCGCCTTTCCAAAGAACCTCAAGGTTCAAATGCCCAGATTCGTTTTCAAATGTCCTGAGTTCAACGTCACCCAAAACAAAGAGGCACCTTGCTAAAGCATCACACATGTCCAGATTCATTATGTCCTCCGTGATTCTCCTGTTTGTTTGGTTATTGCTGCGGAAATCAGAGCCTCCGCAAGTTTGGGGCAGACCGCATTGCCAATCTGCCGTATCTGTTCAGACTTGTTTCCAGAGAACTTATACGATTTCGGAAATGACATCGCCGCAGCCAATTCGTGGGGCTGGAGCATCCTGAACGTGATGTCAAGTCTGTAGCGTCTTCCGTCCGCCGTTTGGATGACCTGGCCCTCAAGCAGGCCGAATCTGTCTTTTGTCGTTATCGTGTCCAGGGTTTCGCTCACTGGCTTGCACTGGCCGTTGTTGCCATAATAGGCTTGTATCATCGGCTCCACCACGCTGATTGCGCCAGCCGTGCTGATTGTGGGCAGTGGGCATTCAACAGACTTGACGCTTCCCGCAGATTGCTGCGGTATGAAAAGCGGCTGGATTAGCGCATAATTATTGACTGTGGTCAAAGTGTCAATTGGAACATCGACACTTTTGGCCTGGTTTTGATGTTTATATGGCAAAATCATTGGACTGACCACGCCATATCTGTTTGAGCAGTCGCAGGTCGGCAAAGCGTCCTCTATTGAACTGACTCTTCTGGCGTTGTTTGCTCCGCCATGGTAGTGTGTCAGGAAAGGCTCGGCAAGGCGGGTGTGCTTTCCTCCCGCGGCAAGTTCAGGCAGAGGCTCGGAGACTGTCATTGCCGTCTTCCTCGCCTGCCCTTCCCTCGCGCCACGAAGAATGGCAAGGAAAGGCCTGGCCCATTGCCCCCAGTACTTCCTGATTCCGTTTTCTATCCTGCGCAATGTATTTTCGGCAAGCGCATGTTTCCGATTGAAAATAGAACTACCGCTGATGGACCAGTCGATAATGTCCTTAGCAGGTATCCAACGGTTGCGGATGTAGAGGTCCGGTGTCCTCGAATGCGTCGGATTCGGCCATATTGTCTTCTCGCCTGTCCCGATTCTGACAGCCTGTACTATGAGGCGCTCCCTGCAAGTCGCCGCGCCATAGTCCGCTGCGTTGAGAATGCGCCAGTCAACCTTGTAGCCGCTTCGCTTGATTGATTCAATCCAGTCTCGGAACAGAACTCCTTTCTTTCGCGGATCAGGCTGCCCAGCCTTGTAGAGTTTCCCGTTGACCCAGGTATCGACAGCAAGCAGCGGCCCCCAGTCAAGAAAATCAGGAACGTTCTCGACATACATCCGCTTGACGATGAGTTTCCTTATCCAGGACAAAAGCATCTCCGGCTGGCAACGTGACTGGTTTGCACGCGGCTTCCCTCCCTTTGCCCGAGAGTGGTTGGTGCATTCGGGAGAGGCCCAGAGAAAGTCCAGTTGCCCGCCTGTTACCACGTCGGTTGGATCAGTTGCGTCAATGGAGGCACAGAGCCACTGGCCATCGTGATTGCGCTTGTTCGTGTCAATGGCAATCTGCCAATGGTTGATTCCGACAAGCGTATAGTTCACGCCAGCCTTCTTGAAGGCCTCGATCATGCCAGTGGACGTTCCTCCCCCTCCGCAGAACAAATCTACGCAGCGAAACATCACGCCTCCTTCTTCTTCGGGAACATGAACTTCATCCAACTGCGGACAATGCCAGCCGCCGCCTTCAGCTGCTTGGCGTGGGCCTCTATCTCCACGGCGTCTCCCAGGTCCCTTATGCCAGCGGCGTAGTCCGCCATCCACGTTGCCGTCTCGCGCATCTTCTTCGCGCACTTCTGCATTCTCTTGTGCATCAGTCCTTTGTCTTCCATTGCCTTGTCTCCCATGTGTTCTCCTTTCTGTTCCAGTTGGCCAGCGTGAAATGCACGTTTGCACCCGCAAACTGCGCCGCCGCCCTCTTGTATCGCTCTATCCCCTGCTCCCATCCTGGCCCCTGGTAGCCGCCCTTGACCTCGAACACGTCAAGGCCCCATTGCTTCACCACCACGAAGTCAGGCGTGTACGTGCCGCCTCCCTCCAGTTCAAACAGCCTGGGCGGCTGCACGAGAAGCACGTCCCCGCGCTGTATCTCGTGGAGCCGCAGCCACTGCAGGAACCTCTGCTCCGTCTTGTTGCAGCGGTGGACGCGTGGCTGCTGCCCCTTCAGCGGCGAGGAAGTTGCCGCCGCTGGCGGCTTCTTCGTCTGCTCGCTGCCCGCAAACGTGATCTGCGGCGCCACGTCTATCCACGGGTTCCTCTCCCTGAAGGACTTGGAGCCCTTCTGCAACTCCTCTAGTGTGAAAGCCTTCATGAATTCGGCATCCTCCTTCCGCGCTTCCTTGCGGCCGCCTTGTACGCCGCGCTCTGCTCGCCCTTCCTTATGCTGCCAGGGCATGTCACATGCTCGTACAGCACGATGCCTGGCATGAAGTCGTCCACGTCCTTGTAGCACGTCTCCCCCTTCTCGATAAGCCCGTGGCAGAGGTCGCAGATGTGGTTGCGGCTCGCCGTCACCTTCCTTCTCATAGTTCCTCCTTGTGCTTCGTGATGCGCCTGTCCTCTCCAGGCAGCGTTATGAACACGCACATCTCGTTGAGCCTGGACCACAGGCGCTCGCCGTAGCTGGCCCTTATCGCCTCCAGCGGCAGGTTGCTTGAGAAGTGCGTCTTGAACCTGGGGAAGCACATGTAGCGCTCGTTCAGAACCTCTCCCATGATGTCCCGCCTGTTGCCGTATGTCCTGTTGTCGCCGCTCTCGGCGCCCAGGTCGTCGATGATGAAGTCGTAGTGGTGCCTTGAGCAGTTGCCGAAGACGGGGAGGTTGCAGACGTACTCGAAGTGGTCCTTGGTGTCGTCGCGGCGCAGTTCGTTCACCAGGCGTATGCTGTCCCACATCGGTATGAGCAACTGCTCGCTCAGTATCTTCAGGCGCCTGGTCTTGCCGCAGCCGGTGTTGCCCAGGAGGAATATGCCCTTGCCGCCCTTGATTTCCCCAGTGGTGGCCTTGGCCAGCATCTCTGGCATGTACCATCGGTCCAGCCCCTCCTCCTCGATTATCCTCTCGTACTTGGGGACCAGGGTGCGCCAGCGTTCAGAAGTCGTCTGCGCCTGTGATTGCAGTGGATTGGAAGTCGGCTCCATGCCCGACCCGCTTAGTTCCACGCCAATTATCGTCCTGATTGTGTTTGCCGCCGTTTCCATTTGTGCTCCTGTTCTCCGTCCATTTCCGTATCTTCAGCCGCCAGTCCCTGATTGGCACTCCGTCCCTCTGCATCCAGCCGATGGCCTGGTAGTAGTCGAGAAACTCCTGCGCCTCCTGCTCGGTCAATGCCCGCTTGCCAGCGAACTGCGGCATTCTGCTGGCCTCCACCACTTCAGCGACCGACTGCGGATAGCCCACCGCCACCGCAGGCAACTGCAATTGCATCTGCTGCGCTGGCGGTTG
>JAFYGL010000655.1 GCA_017543165.1 Victivallales bacterium
CAAATGCCTTTCCTGCAACTGGACCCGCAGCGCATACGTCAGATTCTTTTCAATCTTATAGGCAATGCAGTCAAGTTTACGGCCAAAGGCGTCATAACCATACACGCCTCATACGACAATGGCACATTTTCTTTGGCGGTGTCAGACACGGGCTGCGGCATTTCCGAAGAGAATCTGAAGAAACTGATGTCTCCCTACGTCCAGATTCATGACAAGAACAGCAGCATGGGCACGGGGCTGGGTCTGGCCATCTGCAAGCAACTGGCCCTGCAAATGAAAGGAACATTGGAAATCACATCCACCCTGGGCAAAGGCTCGGTATTTACGCTTCGTGTGCCAGACGTAATTGCCTACGAGGGCAGTGAATCCGAGAAAATCGTGGCAGAGAGCCGCAAGGCCCCAAAACTGGCCAAGCTGGAAGAGGCACTGACGGAGAAGAACGTTCTCATCGTGGATGACCAGAAACTGAACCAGAGCATATTGCGTACCATGCTGTCTCGCCTTGGTTTCCACAATGTGCTGGTCGCAGGCAACGGAGCTGCTGCACTGGAGATTATGAAAAGCACTGGAAACGTGGATATTGTGCTTACCGATATGTTCATGCCTGTGCTGGACGGCGAGGGACTGGTGCGCGAAGTGCGCAAATCCCCTGAACTTGCAAAGATACCCGTCTATGTCATCACTGCGGATGTTGAAATGCAGGGAGAGTATAAGGCCAAGGGCTTTGACAATATGCTGCTCAAGCCCATTACAATTGACAAGCTACAGGAACTTCTGGCGCAATACGCGCCACATGAATCCTAGTAGCCTAGTACTTAGTTGATTTAATTCATTCACATCTGCATTGTTCTTTTGGGCTGTATTTGCTGCGATTTTCGCCTTGCGTGCGAATGCACGCGCGGCTCAAATCGCAACAAAACATCTCCAAAACTTCAACGCACCTGTATTCGAATTAAATCAACTAAGTACTAGTAGTCTAGCAGCCTTTCGATATCGGCTTTGACGCAGTTCCATTCATCGGGATTCCTGCAGTCTTTCACGATGCGGTCCGCGTATGCCTTTGTTGGCTCGACGAATTGATTATGCATTGGCCTGACGCTGGCCATGTATTGTTCCGCAATGCCCTCGACTGTGCATCCTCTTTCTTTTATATCGCGGAGTATGCGCCTGAGCAATCTTATGTCCGCGTCCACATCCACGAATATCTTCCAGTCCAGCAGTTCCCGCAGTTCCTTCCAGTGGAACAGCAGGAAGCCATCCACCACAAGCAGTTTGCATGGTTTGATTTCAATTGTCTTATTGGTGCGCAGGTGTATGGTAAAGTCGTATGTTGGGCATTGTATTGCCTTGCCCTGCTTGAGTTGCTTCAAGTGGAAGATTAGCAGTTCTGTTTCCAGCGCGTCTGGATGGTCGAAATTTATGTTTTCCCGTTGCTCCAGCGTCAAATCTGTGCGGGACCTGTAGTAGTTGTCATGATATAGGACTGCCGTATCTGGAAAGGTTTCGCAAATCCGTCTGGTCAGAGTAGTTTTTCCCGAGGCGCTGCCACCTGCTATGCCGATGATAATCATATATGAGTTTTCCTTGCTTGAGTGGGGGGGAATATTAGCCACAATGATTACTTATACTCATGAGTAACTAACAATTTTGATGCTGCGCCTGCTGAAGTCTTACTTTGGCTGGCTGCTTGAAGAAGTGCTGATTAGTTTGCAAAAATCAGCTTTTTTTGTTTTTTGGGCACTGGAAAGCCAAAAATAGCAACGGAAGAACCACTCAGCCAGCAATCTCAGCATTGGATGGCGAACAAAGGCACGAACCCACCAGCCGCATACACGCTTGGCTTTTCCTGCATACTTTAGCAGTGAAGTGAAATTGTCAAAACCTTCGGAAAAAACAAGCTCAAGTGTCTCCAAGCGAAGTTTGCGAGGAATATTATGTACATTTTGCGGTGCAAACCAAAAGTACCAAAATCGTGGAATCCACTGTCGCACCCAGCACTGTGCAACGCGGGGATCAAAGCCAGGCTCTTGTGAAACCTTCGCGAAAAAGGCGAACAGGGACTTGCTTATTATTGCCCAGTCTTTGTGAAAATAACCTGGACCTTTTGCGGCAGACGACACCGAATTGGCGCGAATCCTGTAGAGATAGAAGGGTTCGTCAAGAGGAACAACTCTTTTTGCCAAGTAGAGTGCCCGCGGCGAGAACTCACTGTCCTGGCGACGCAGGCCATAGATGCACTTAAGATCGTGTTCTATCAGGAATTCCCTGCGGAATACTGTCATCTGGAGCATTGGGCAGGCCACGCCTCCCCATAGGCGGTCAATTTCCAAAGTGGCTTCTGCGCCTGTCATTTCGGCGGGGGAAGTCGGCGCGTAGTTGTAGCGGATTTCCCGCTTGCCTGTGTCCTCCTCGTATGCGACGATTGCGCCTGGATAGAGGTCTGCGCCTGGGTTTGCATTGATTTTGCCTGCGATTCTGGCCAGTGACTCTTCCTCGATTGTGTCATCGCCATCTAGGAAGATTACATATTGCCCCTGTGCCATATTTGTGCCGATGTTCCGCGTGGCGGAACACGAGCCGCTTCTGGGATGCTTGAACAACTTGATGCGCGGTTCCGTGGAGGCAATCTCCTTTAGGATGGCCTCAGTGTTGTCCTTGGAGTCTTCAATGCCGCAGATGCACTCCCAGTCTGCAAAAGACTGCTTCAGTACCGAATCCAACGATTCGCGGATGTACGGTTCAACATCGCAGCATGGCATTATTATGGAAAAAAAAGGTCTCATATTTCTGTTTTTCTGGTGTGGTTATAAATGGTTTGGCAATAAATGACAAATGTTGTTGGCTTGCAAAAGCCACAATAGTTGAGGTCATTCATGGCAATGCAGTAAAGTTTAGCACATCCTGTGTGGAAATTCAAATACCATAGATATTATTTATCACTGAAGACATTATTTATAGCGTAATCGGTCACTTCACACTTCTTTGTTTTCTGCAAAGAGGGGGAAAGTGACCGATCACTGATTTATGTGTTTTTGATATTAGTTTTTGAAACATTCCTGCTTGACTTTCTGTCCTGAATTAAGTAAATTACTCACTCAATTACTTCTTTTTGTGTGATTTGGTTTTGTGGAGTAATTCTACCAATGGCACGCAAATCCAAGGAATCAATTTTTGAATTCAAAATAATCGTTTTCTGGTTGTTTTGAGTTTCATGGCTTGGGCATTACTTTTTAGCTTGGTTTAAAGATGATAGTATCCGCATCATTTGAGAAGCTGTTGCGTGAAAAGCGTGTTGCGCTGTTGTTAAGCAGCCCTCGTTGTGTTTTAGTTTCGTTTGAGAACGATTTTGAAAAATGCAAAGAGGATTTCATGGCGTTTTGCCGTTCAAATCCCAACACCCTCATCCTGCTTCAAATCGGCTTTGAGCATGAAAACCAGGAGCCTGCCGCCCACTTGGGCAAGCTCATTACGGAGTTTTTGGTTTCCGCTGATTGCAAAGCCCAAATCATAGTGCTTTGCAATAGCGAAATTGAAAAACAGACCATCCATGCTTACGGAGCAGAAACCTGTTTTGCAAACCATAACATTTTTCTAGATGAAAGACGCTATCGTCCCTTCTATGGGAAACGCCCATTTGACGCTGCTTATATCGCACGCCTCACTCCATTCAAAAGGCATGGCCTTCTTCCAACGGAACTTGCCCCAAAACTGCTGTTGCTGGGTGCGAATGTGCGCAAGGAAGAACGGGAGTATGCTGATGGTATCCACCAGAAATACCCTGCCGCAACCTGGATACCCTTCTTTTCGGGGGCAAGGGTTTCTGAATATCTCGCCAAGGCAAAATGCGGTCTCGCGCTGTCTGCCAGCGAGGGAG
>JAFYGL010000656.1 GCA_017543165.1 Victivallales bacterium
ATTGAACTGGCTCAAGTGCCTTTGGACACAGGCGAGACAATGTCCCAAAAGGCGATGAACATCTTCAAGCAGGCGCAAAAAGGCAAGGCGATAATCCTGCTGGACGCATCGTCCTCCACGGAAATCGCGTACGAACTGCGCATTCTAATCCCAGACAACGAACTCGATTCATACTTCATAGGCGGTGTCATAGAGCCAGGAAACCACTGGCCTTTGCGGCAAAACCACTCCATCTGGCTTGAGAAACGAAGCGTGGAAATGGGGCAGAAGGCAGCGGAACTACTGGAGACTGCCTCCCCGCAAGTACAGATTCTCGACATGTTGATTAAAGGATTCTTCTAGTGGAAATAGACATAATATTCAGGAGACGAGACAAATGAACAAAGTTGCATCCAGATTCAAAGAAAAAAGCAAAAACAAATTCACACTGATTGAACTTCTCGTTGTAATCGCCATAATCGCCGTGCTGGCGGCAATGCTCTTGCCCGCAATGAGCAAGGCAAGGGAAAAGGCAAGAAGCATAAGCTGCATAAACAACCTCAAGCAGATCAACCTGCAGTCCCTGCTCTATGCCCAGGACAATGAACCGTGCTGGGTGCCATTCAGTTACAAAAACGGAAGAGGCGTCACGGACTACTGGTATGCCAGCGATTTCTTTGCTGGCCCATACCTTGGAGTGACCGCAGCGACGGCAAAGCCTGGAAGCACCGTGGACTGCCCCACAAACCAGCCTGTCATGAAATATTCCACGCACCTTTGGGACTACGCTATCTGCACACAGGCCGCAAAGAATTCCACACAGTCAACAATGAAAACACCCTCAAAATGGCTGCAGTTCATCGAAGGGCAGGCATACAGCACGTCGGAGGGATTCTGGACCGAGGCCTGCGAGGCTGGCGTCAACCACGCTTTCAAGGCTGTGTGGAACAGGACACTGCACAACAACCGCACCAATGTGGCGTTCTATGACGGCCATGCCGAATCAGTGAAATGCGAAGGCGGTTCTGACCTGAATACATACGAGGATGACCATTACTGGCTTCCAAGCAAGGAAAAATAATGGAGCACGCCCCTGGCGTCCAATGTGAGCCGCAGCCTCGCCCACATAAATTCTTGCCAAAAATGCGGCCTGCCAATTGGCGCAAAGGGAGAAAGCGTGTATATTATGCACGCATTTGGGGCTGAAATGGTCTCGAGCGCAGAAACAAATCAAGTTGCCAGAGTAGCTCAGTGGTAGAGCAGCTCACTCGTAATGAGCAGGTCGTCGGTTCAATCCCGACCTTTGGCTCCATATTCGCCCGCAAGTGATTGCGGGCTTTTTTATTTTATGCTTTAGGGATATGGGAGTATTTTATGGGAAAAGGCAATTCGGAAAACAATCAGGAAGAAGCGCTAATGGATATATGCAGGCGCATTGCGGCGGCTGGCGGCCTGGCGCTTATGGTTGGAGGCGCAGTAAGGGATATGCTTCTGCACATAGCCAACAAGGATTATGACCTGGAATGCTACAATATCACACCAGAGGCAATAATTGACTGCCTGAAGGACCGCTATGGCATAGACTGCGTCGGCTCCAGTTTCGGCGTGATGAAAGTCAAGCACCATGACATTGACATCGCCCTGCCGCGCACAGAAAACAAGACTGGCTACGGGCACAGGGGCTTCATGGTGGACATAAATCCAGGCATGTCATTCAGGGACGCTGCCTCCAGGCGGGACTTCACCATAAATGCAATCATGTACAACCCGCTGAAAGAGGAATACATAGACCCCTGGAACGGAATGCAGGACCTGGAAAAGGGCATACTTCGACATGTCTCAGAGCATTTCATGGAGGACCCCCTCCGCGTACTGCGGGCAATGCAGTTCACCGCCCGCTTCAAGATGAAGGTCGCTCCTGAAACAGTGCAGGTCTGCCGCGAAATGACACAGGACGAACTGCCGCCTGAACGGCTGGCGACAGAATGGGAAAAACTGCTTTTGAAAGGCAAAACGCCCTCCTGGGGCTTGAACTTCCTGCGGGACTGCGGCTGGATACGCTACTACCCTGAATTGCAGGCGCTTGTTGACTGCCATCAGACGCCTGTCTGGCATCCAGAAGGCGATGTTTGGAACCATACATTGCGCTGCCTGGACGAGGCGGCAAAACTTCGTTGCGGCAATGAGGACGATGACCTGGTGCTGATGCTGGCCGTGCTATGCCACGACCTGGGCAAGCCAAGCACCACATTCACCAGGGAAGACGGCAAAATCGTGTCGCCTGGCCATGACACGGCGGGCATAAAACCCGCGTTCGCCTTCATCAGCCGCATCTGGGGCAGAAAGGATTTGCCAGAGCGTGTTCTGCCATTGGTGGAGCATCACATGAAGCCAGCGCAGCTGGTCAAGGGCAATGCAGGTGAACGGGCATACAGGCGTCTGGCACTTGAAGTGCAAAGGATGGACCTGCTGGCAAAGGTGGCGCGCTGCGACATACTTTCAACTGGCGTGGATGTGAAGAACAGGCTCCATGACCTGGATACATTCCTGCAAAAGGCGCAAAGCCTGAATGTGGAAAACTCGGCGCCTAGGCCAATACTGCTGGGCAGGCATCTCATCGCCCGCGGCATTAAGCCAGGCCCGCAAATGGGCGCCATCCTGAAACGCGCCTTCGAAGCACAACTGGACGGCGAATTCCACGACCTGGAAGGCGCCCTGAAATTCCTGGACACACACTATTGATCCACTGTTTTCCTGAGTGGACTGTGGACTGTGGACTGTGGAC
>JAFYGL010000657.1 GCA_017543165.1 Victivallales bacterium
ATAGGACGCGTATGGCAACTTGGCAGTTCAAACGAAAAGCTGCATCGCCTAAGCCAGGAGCTGGCACTTCAAGGTGAATATCTCAACCTGACCCTTGAAAACCCAAACAACCAGCTCGGCTCCGATGCTCGGGCAAAATTTACCGAATCCACCAGAAGAATCAATGACATTTCCTCAAGTGATGAGGACATGGCAAAGTTGCTTCCATGTCTCAAGAAAACACAGGATTGCAGAAATACACTTCTGACTGGCAAGAACCACGAAAGAAACCGCGCCTTGGCCCAGGAGGCTGAAATCGAGTTGAGAGCACGCCTCGTCACATGGTCAGGCGCACATGACCGCTCCATGGAAGAATTGCAGGGCCGCCTGCGCCTTGACAGCAGGCTCGTATTCATGCTTCTGCTGCTGTTCGTGATACTTGAGGCATTGCTTGTATATTTCACCGTATTCAAACCAATGAACTATGCATATAGCCTGATACGTGCCGAATACCCAAAGGCCACGGCAATGCTGGAGGAACACACCATCGCCGAGCCCAATGACATAAAACTTTGGCTCATGCAGCTAGCAGGCACCTTCAAGAAGCAGGATTCCGAAAAAGACGAGTTCTTCGCAGAGATGAGCCACGAAATAAGGACGCCACTTAATGGCATAATCGGCTTTCTGGGCAGCCTTAGCGAAACACCATTGAACCCACAGCAGATACAGTTTGTAAAGTTAATTGACAGCAGCTCAAGAAGCCTGCTGCATACAATAAATGAAATCCTGGACTTCTCCAAAATCAATGCAGGCAAATTCGAAATCGAGCTGGTGCCCTTCGACTTGCGGGAACTGCTTGAAGAAAGACTGGCCGTAGCGCAACAACTTCTCAAAGGCCAGAAGAATGTGAAACTGGCATACGATGCTCCAGGAATCCCATTGCTCATAAAGAGCGACCACCTCAGGCTACGCCAGGTGCTGGACAATCTGCTGTCCAACGCAGTCAAATTCACGGAGCATGGCGAAGTCAGGCTAAAGGTCGCAGCCGCTGACGAAGGCGACAATATTTCGCTGGAGATATGCGTCAGCGACACTGGCATCGGCATGTCCCAGGATGATTTGAAACGCATATTCCAGCCCTACAAGCAGGGCGGCAAGGACATAAGCAGGCGCTTTGGCGGCACTGGGCTCGGCCTGCCCATCTCCGCCCACATCGTGTCTTTGCTTGGCGGGCGCCTGAACGCCAGCAGCCGCCCAGGCGAAGGAAGTACATTCTCCTTTGCAATAAAGGTGGCAAAGGCGCGTCCAGGCGAACAACGTCATCTGGCAGGCGAGGAATTGCAGGTCACTCTGCCCGCAGATGAGCTGAAGAAGAAGTTCGCTCTGCTGGTGGACGATACACCCACCAACCTGTTCCTGCTGGAAACGATATGCCAGGGAGCAGGACTACCATACCGCACTGCGCAAAACGGGCTAGAAGCGGTCAAACTATGCCGCGAGGAAAGTTTTGACATCATTTTCATGGACATACAAATGCCCATAATGGACGGCTACATGGCAATGCGCGAAATACGCTCCATGCCAGGTTCTGGCAGCACACATATAATCGCGCTGACTGCCTCCACATACCAGTCAGACGTGGAGAAGGCATTGGCCTGCGGCGCAAATTCCTTCATAGCCAAGCCATTTGAGCGCAACCAGCTCCGGCTTTGCCTGGCGGATGCGCTTTCAATCCATCCCATACGCAGCATTCCCGAACCACAGGAAATACACGAAAGCCAGGAGGAGGAGACAGTGCGCCGCATGCATGAGTTCATGAGGGAGCAATACCGCATATCCCTTGGCGAAATCAAGATGATTCTTGCACAGACCG
>JAFYGL010000658.1 GCA_017543165.1 Victivallales bacterium
GTTCTACCTTCATCCTGATGCGCGGCCAATGGCCGCGCAGATGAATTTCACTTGGCCAGTTTGAACTGGTATTGCCTGCCAGAGAAATACATGCCGCCAGGAACCAGTGTATAGTGGCCGAATTTGCCTTCCTCCAGCCTGTTGCGCATCAGGTTGAATGGCACGGCTACGCCGGTTTCGGGCCTGCCGCCGATTTCACTCCAGGGAATAGTGAGAACAACTGTCCATCCTCCCTTGCTTTTATTGAATTTAGCCGACACCTTTGTGCCTGGCTTTTCAATATTCTTCGCGCCTGCCTGCTTAACCAGCATTGCGTCTTCGATGTATTTTGTATTGGCCACATCTATCACCACATGGAAAATCATGTCGGTATTGTCGGTTCTGCCCACAAAGAATTCCACGCCGTCTCCCTGCCATGGCTTGTTTATGCGGCTGCCCTCGTTATTTTGAATGTGCTCTGGCTTCTCCGCGCAATCGTAGAAGAAATACAGGCATTCGTCATTGTAGGCAGCCTTGACCTGCGTCCTAAGCTGCACCATTGAGGCCTTTGCCGCAGTCAATTCCCCCAAAACAGGCATTTTTGCCCAGTCAGGGTTGCCTTTCACAGTTTTTATTTCCAGCAATGCAGTGCTGTGCACGCCCAGCTGCACAGGCTTCAATGCAGTGGCACCAGCGGGCAATATGTCCGCCGTTTCCAGGATTTCGACACTGAAGCTACGGGCGGGAGCGATATCCTCGAAGTAGCTTGCAAAGCAGAGCCTGCCCGTCCAGCCTTCAGGTGCGCCCAATGTAGCCAGGTCAATCCAGCATTCCTTGGATTTTGCGTTCTCGTCGATGAGCAAATTATCCAGCACATAGATGTTCTGTTGCTTTGATTTGGTGCCCCACTCAAGAGGCTTCATGGAATCGCGCTTTTCATTTTGGATGCCAAGTCCAGCGGCGCTGCGCACAGTGTAGCCTTCCCTAGTTGCGAAGTCAAGAACCAGGCCGCCGAACACGTTTGGGCGTGCTGGTCGCACACTGTGCCTCTTGGGCTGGTAGCCATAGTTGTTGTAATACCAGAAGCCATTGTCCATGCGCAGTTTCAAGTAGCGTTTCGCCTCGAGCTCCAGCATGGCAGAAGCGCGGTTGAAGTGGTTTTCAAAAACACGCAGGGTTCCTGTTGAGAGTTGCAATTTGTCCACATCCACCGATGCAAAAGTCGCCTGTTCGGAATGAAGCGAACCTTGCGAGATGACTTTAATGCCATTGACCGTCCTGTTGACTGGCTTAAGCTCCGCCTTGTCTTCAAGTGGGATCAGAATCGGGCGCAGTTTCATAGGCTTGCCCAGTTTCTTCAGCGAGATTACCTTGCTGATTTTCCCAGAAACAATCTGGTATTTGCCGTCCCTGACAGTTTCAGGCAAATCCAATGCAAACGAGCCAGCTTTGGACAAGACAAGATTGCCCTCGCTGTATATCTGCACAGACGCATTAGATGGTTCCACATCCACTTTCAGATTGCGTTCCTTCAAGGCGGCATCCAGCTTCTTGGCAACAGGAGTGCTTCCTTCAATTATATTGAGTGCAATCTCGTTCCTGCCCTTTGCAACCATCAGCACGGCAAAGCGCATGTTCTTCTCAATGCGCAGTGCAACAGGCGCATTCTTCCCATTGATAGTTGCTGAGGCAGGAGCCCTGCCTTCATCCAGCAAAATGCCAATTTCAGCGTTTTCCTCGCTTTCGACAACTATCCTGCCCTTGTCTTCTTTAATCACACTGCCTGGCTGCCCAGCCAGGTAGTAATGGGACGGTTCGTCCGCAACGCTCAAAACCACAGCGGGAAGCTGGCTCAGCATCAGGACTTTAGCCTGACCTTGCTGTACGGAGACCTTGCAGGAAAAACGCTCGGTGTACGGGAATGTGCCCATATATTGAGGAACCACAGCCCTTTCCGCAATCCAGCCTGTTTTCTGGTAGTCCCTGGCGATCTGCCGTTCACTGAAAAGGGCATTGTAGGACTTGCCATTCTTGATTGTATAAAGCCATGCATATATAGGCTTGTCCTTGGCAACCAGCCCCAAAGGCGCCGTCAGCACGGAGACTTCACGCTCAGTCTTGCCTGTTTCATGTGGATTTATGAAAAGCCAGCCATTGTTCCCCTGATGAAGTGCCATCAGCTCCAGTTCCTCATTGGCATCATTGCGCCAGTCAGGCTTGATATCCGCCTCAGCCAATTGGGCCTGGCGTATCTCATAGCGTGCAGCAATGAATGGCAAATCCCTGGTATTGAAACTGCGGCTGTCGTAGGAGCCAACCACGCCAATGCCGCTCATGTAATTGTGGAATGCGCCATCCACACCTGGCAGCCAATAAATATAGACGGAATGGTGCAGCGGATCCTTGTAGTTGTAGAGTTTGAACTTCCACATGAGCATGGCTCCGCGCCGCCATTCGCTGGTCAATGTGCCGCCAAAACTCTCCAGATAGCCGATATCGCCAAGTGGATTTTCGCTGTGGTTGAAGTAAACCACCCTGTCTGGATGCCCTTCTTTAATCGCCTTGCGTACGCCCAGGTAGAAATCCGTCTGCCCTAGAGGGTCATCTATGCGCATGGTATCCCAATCCTTGGCGTATGCGCCAGACTTGCCGCCGTCCAGATACCAGTTGTCCTGCTCGTAGTAGTTGACAAAATCCACAATCTGCTTCTGCGCCTCCTGGCGAGAGGCAGGTATTCCCCAGAAGCGCAGATAATTCACATTGGTGCCAGGGAACCATGAGGCCTTTGCCCCGCTGCGCAGCGTCTTCACAAACCATTCTGGATGCTTTTGCACAGGGGTGCTCCATGGGTATGCGCTCCAGAACCAGGTGTAATAGCCCAGTTTGAAATTGGGATTTATCGCCCGCAGGCGGCGCACCTTCGCCTGCAATTCCTCCGCCGTGCAGCGTGAGCCGAAACTGCCGATTATTTCGCCAGAAATGGGCAAATCCCCCCAGATGCCGTCCATGTCGAACATGGCGCACTCGTGGAGATAGCCCCGTGGTGAAAATGCCTCCGTCATATTTGTGAAGTGCCTTTGGCTGCTGCCTGGGTAGCTGGCGTCCCATCCCTGGGTGACATCGCAGCGCAAATCTCTCAGCCATGCGGGACGCTTGATCTGCCTGCGGAACGCCGCCACATCTGGATGTGCAATGTATTCATCGTATGCCTTTATCATGCCGCCTTCGGTGACTGAGAGGCGGTTTTCAACGCTTTGGACTGGCGCATCCGCTGGAACCAGCGTCACCGCTGTTATCATCCAGCCATTTGGCTTGAAGAACTGGAGATTTTCCTCCTCGGTGCCCACATCCATATAGGTGAAGCGCCCATTGCTGCGGAAGCGTGTGTGCCAAATTGTCAGGCCAACGCTGGCATTCTCGAATGCGATTGTGGGGATGTTGGTAAGGGAGCGTGGCATCTGCACATCCTTAGCGGGAATGCGCAGCATGGACATGGCAATCGCGGAGCCTGGCATGTCGTAGAAGCCGTCCTTGCGGAAGCCCTGCTGAAGTATCACCTCCGTTGCGATGCGCAGGAAATAGCGGCTGAGCCCCTTGTCCGCCAGCACTTCAACCTTCTCCATAAGTGCATTTCCTTCCACACTCCAGGTGCGCCTGAGTTTGACGCCAGGCAGCTTTTCATTGGACACGGTCACCGTCACCGAGCCATCCTTGTTGGCGGTTATATTTTCCACCTTGTCCAGATTGCCGTCAACGGCCGTGTCTTTTTCCCTGGTCTGCATGGTGTACTGCGGGGCGATTCTCTCCGCAAGGAGCCTGCTCTTGTGGAAAAGACCATTCACGACGCCATTCTCCCGCGAAATCCACAATTCAAATGAGCCAGAGGACAGCTTAACGTAATCCTTTTCCGAACGAGGTGGCATTTTGGGACCGATGTCGTAATTGCTTTCCGCCGCCTTGACAAGTTCCTCGGCGGTGACAGTATGACCGGTAAACTCCACTTCGGAAAGTTCCACTGTATGGTCGGAGCGCAGCCGCATTGCGCTGAACCGTACATAGCGCCCAACAATGGGCTTCTCCTCGTTGCGATAGGCATACACTACCTGCCTGCGAGTTGTGCCCTGTTCCTTATTGTATATCACTCCAGCGGGAATCCAGTTCTCCTTGTCAAAGCTGACCTGGACAGCAATCTCCGAGAAGTTGTGGCTAGGTGCGCAATTTGCGTAAATCTTTATTTCATCCACAGTGAATCGGCCGCCCAAGTCGAATACTATGTCAGGTTCCGCGCTATATGGCCTGAAGAATACGTTCTTCTCCTTGTTGCCATCAGCAAGCACATTGCCGCTTTCGCCAGAAGTGGGTTCCGCCAGGTGCTGATAGTTCATTATCTTCAGGCTTCGAGAGGCAAGCGTCTTTGGCCATAGCTTGAGGCCAGCCACCTCGAAGAACTTGCCTGGCTCGTTCAAGGCACGGAAAGGATACAGGCGGAATTCAGCCACGCCTGAAAGATTGACGCTGTTGCCACGCTGCGCCTTGAAACTGCTCGTGTCCAGCGGAATCAACACCTTGCCCCACTCTCTGGAAGGCACCACGAACTCGCAGTGGTTCCTGCCGCCTTTGCCAGTGGTCATGAACACCATTCCCTGCTTGCCGCCATTCTTGCCTGTTATGTTATGGCGCAAATTTAACTCCAGCGTGCCGTATTTGCCCAGGTCCACTGGCTCAGCAAAGCGACCAATCGCGCCCTGCACATCGCCCTTGGCAACTGGCTCCACATGTATCGCGGCAATGCCATCAGGCCCTTCCACATTCTTGATAGCAGGCGCAGCGACTGCCTTGCCCTTGTAGCCTTCCCAGGATATGCGAGGCATAAAGGCCCCGACTTCATCCGCCAATGCGCCAATAGCCGCCAGCAAGAAAATTAATGCCGAACGCAATAGTGATTTGCTTTGCATTGCCAGATTCCTCAATATTGTTGGATACTGCTGTAGTATGTCTCCGCCGCAGACCACATTCCATTGGAAAGCGGGCCATCAAGCGCGTCGGCCAAGGTCATGCGCTTGTTGCCCAGCATTGTCGAGGTATTGAAGGGAGCGGCATGCCCATCGAAGAACACACCCTGGGAAGTTATGTTGGGATGGCGGAAATGCAGCCCCCACCCCTCGGTCAGGCGTCCCATGCGCATATAGCTGCTCTGCACTGGTGCGCCACGCCCCTTGGTCTTGTCTTCAGCAATCTTCTCGTCCACGCTGTCCGCATGGGAGAAACTGTCGCCAGGATAACGTATGTCGTAGTTGTGCCAGTTGCTTGCACCTGAGTAAACCGAGGCACCGCCGTATGTCCAGGTGTGGTCATAACTGTCGTGCCAGGGTTTGAATGGAGAAAGTGAAGGGCATATCATAACGCCATAGTCCTGGATATAATTATAGGTCTTCATCAGCAGTGGCCAGCGTGGAATGTCCGCAGTCGCAAAATAAGCGTAAGCGTAGAGGCCGTCATGCTCGTCCGCATACATTGAATGAGCAAGGCCAACTTGCTTGAGATTGTTGAGACACTGGGTGGCGCGGGCTTTTTTGCGAGCCTTGCCCAATGCGGGCAGCAGCATTGCCGCTAGTATCGCGATTATCGCAATGACGACCAGCAACTCAATCAGAGTGAATTGAGCACTTTGCTTCTTGAAATTACTCCTTCTCATTTTTCATGCCTCCGTTGCGTATTTTTAATGTCAAATCATATTCCTTATGTTTTGGCAATATTATACACTAAAATTTTCCATTGCGGAATGGCATTTTTTAGGAATATCATATATATTCTTACGATTTTATAATAAATCAAGATAAATTGGGACCTATGGGGCTACTGGGACTACTGGGACTTGTCGCATAAGTCCCATAGGTCCCATAAAAGACAAAACACAAAGGGAAATCATGGAATCACTGGAGTACATAGAGACGGCCATTGCCAATCTTGAAAGGCAGTTAAACTTGCCCATCACCATAGTGGACCACAACGGCATGTTCCAGTACAAGCAAAAAAGCATGGTATTCAACGACTGGCGGCGTTCCCACCACAAGCTGCCTGTATGCTATGCGGGGTTCTGCCCTGACTGCGTGGCAAACTGCCGCTACAGACTCAACCAGCTTTGCATTGCCCAGCCCAAACCACACTACACAGTATGCTGGAAGAACATCGCGCAGATTGCCGTCCCCTTGCGCCATGAAGACTTCCATTACGGTGTATTGTATGCAGGCGTATTCAAACCTCAAGGCGGCACAGTCCCCAAGGGGCTTCCAGACGAATTCTACACGGCATACGCTTCCCTGCGCCAAGTCGACGAGGCCTCCCTCGCGCAGTACATGAGCATTCTGGAGATTTTCGCCAGGGGGCTTATTAGCTATCTTTGCGAGGAGAACATCCTGAATTTCGACTACGATTTGCGCGTCCGCAAACTTGGGGAATATCTTGAGGCACACTACCAAGACCCACTTACATTAAATGACATAGCGCGGCACCTGGCTCTATCCGAGGCATACGCCAGCAGTTTTATTAAAAAGAACACGGGCAGCAACTTTTCTGAACTGCTGCGCTCAATACGTATAAACCATGCCAGGAAAATGCTGGCCACAACTGAGGAACCATTGCGTTCCATTGCGGAGGCCTGCGGCTTCTCCAGCGAATTTCACCTAAGCAAGGTATTCAAGCAGCAGACGGGCGAAAGCCCCTCTGTCTTCCGCAAACGCTCAATACCTTCACCCAAACTCCAAAACTGAAACCTCTCAACTATATCTCAACGCAGAGGCACTAAGTTTTAACGCAGAGGCGCAAAGACGCAGAGATTTTTTCCCAGAACGGACGGTGTTTGTCTGTTCGGTCTCTATAAAACATTAAAACTCTGCGCCTCTGCGCCTCTGCGTTGAAGCCCTGCGCCTCTGCGTTGAAGCCCTGCGCATCTGCGTTGGAGTTTATGCCTCCAGTTCGAAGCCCTCCAGCCTGAAGCGGCGGCATTTGCGGGCGATCAGCATGTCCTCGCAGGGGGCGGTCTGCCTCCAGCGGGAA
>JAFYGL010000066.1 GCA_017543165.1 Victivallales bacterium
CCAATGGGCTCGCCATTGAAGCGTATCTCGCTTATGCCGTGGCTGTTGAAGGAGTGGCACATGAAGCCGCCACTGTTCTGCATTGCGTGCGCACCGATCTGAACCGCCGCATCGTACTTGCATTCAGGCGCACCCCAGTAGAAAGTGCCGCCATACTGCACCAGTTCGGCAGCGGGATGCAGTTTGAATATGTCTATGGAATTGCTGCCGCCGTGGCCATCGACAACAGTGACACTGTCGGCTCCTGCGGCAACCAGGCCCTCCACGCAGGCATTCACTTCGTTGACCAGCGCCTGCTTGGCAGTTTCCAGGTTGATTATCTGATTGCCAACGCCCTGTCCAGGACGCCCATTGACGCCACAAGGCCCTTCCAAGTCAGTCATCATGAATACCCGCATCGCTCTTTCTCCTATTGTTGCAATTTAACTATTCCCGCCCCCTGGCTTGATACTATGCCAGCCATTGAGGCGATTTCAAACATCCATTCAGCAATACTGCTCCAAAAATGACAGCGCCCTCTGCGCGGGCCACCAGTCCCGCCCCCTCGGCGTCGGGAATCCGCAGTGTCCGCCGTACCTTGGCATCTCCAGAAAGAGCAAGGGATTCCGCTTCGCCTCCTCCACGGGGAAGCACTCTCCTGCCAGAAACGGGTCGTTTTTCGGAGCCACAAGCAGAAGCGGCACCTTCAGTTTCGGGAAATGCCTATATGCGGAGGCAGTGACATAATAGTCAATTTCGTCCTTGAAGCCATTAAGAGGCGCGGTGAAGCGCCTGTCGAATTCATCGAATGTATGGATTTTCTCCAGTCCCTCCAGATTCACCACGCCTGGATTCTGGGCTGCATTAAGCTTGATCTGCGCAATTAGCGGCCTCAGGAAATGGTCCGTATAGCGCAGGCCCATGAATGAATGCAGATAACGGTTGCTCTCCAGTATATCCACTGTCGCGCAGAAAACCGCGCCGCCGCAGACCTGCGGCGGCAGTGTGCCAGCCTCGCGGCTCAAATACAAGGCAGAAAGATTCCCGCCCATGCTGTAGCCAGAATACGCCACCTTCTCATAATGCCCCGTCTCCAGCGCATAATGCGTTATCCAGTCCAATTCGTAGGTGGAATTCTGGGTTGTGTACTTGAAGTTGTTCACTGGCGAGGCACCAGTCCCCCTGAAATTCCATGCCAGGCAGTCCCACCCCTCCCTGTTGAACGCCTTCACCAAGGACAATATGTAGTGCCGCCGCGAACTGCCGCACAGCCCATGGCTCAATATCAGCAGTTTTTTTGAATTGACACGGGCCCAATCCAGGAAAATCTTCCCGCCATCAGGCGTATGGAATTCCTCCCTTGTGATATTTGACGGCAATCCCTCCCTGCGGAAAAAGCTGGGGATTATAGTCTGCCAATGCCTGTTTTTAATGGAAAACAGCGGCGGCCTGTATGAAGAAGCTAGAACTGGCATATATCCTACATTGAAAACCCAAAATCACCATATCTGCATGTTGCCATGCAATTGGCAATTGAATATAAATCCAAAAACAACATTTTCTAGAGGTAATTTCAAAACATAGCTATTTCCTAGTTTTCGCCTTGACAAAGGTGGGATTTTCGCTATATTCCCGCGTAACTTTAGTTAAAAGTTAAACAAGGCGGTTTTTGCCGCTTTATCGTAGTTAAATCAAAAAATCCAGGAGTTCAAAATGCCAAAAGCATCCAAAAAGGCAGCATTAGCCGCACTCGCAATCAATGGCGGCAAGAAAGTCATTGACAAGCCATTCCCAGCATGGCCCCAATTCAATCCTGACACGGACAAGGCCGTTCTTGACATCCTGCACTCAGGCAAGGTCAACTACTGGACTGGCCCAATCGGAATGAAATTCGAGGAAGAATGGGCGAAGTGGCTGGGCGTCAAGAACGCCATCAGCGTCACCAACGGCACTGCCGCACTGCACACCGCACTGGGCGGACTTGGCATCGGACCTGGCGACGAAGTCATCTGCACAAGCTACAGCTTCATCGCATCCAGCTTCTGCGCATTGCAGGCAGGCGCACTGCCAGTCTTCGTGGATGTGGGGACTGACCACCTGATGGATCCCACCAAGATCGAGGCCGCAATCACCGAGCATACAAAGGCCATCGTGGTCGTCCACCTGTACGGCATGGTTGCTGA
>JAFYGL010000659.1 GCA_017543165.1 Victivallales bacterium
ACACGGCCGTTAAGGGCCCCCGCGGCGATGATACTGCGCCCAGGAGCGCGGGAAAGTAGCGCGCCGCCAACCTCCATTTCGAATCCCTGCACCGCAGAGCGCGGCGCGGGGATTTTTTTTTCGCGCGGCCATTGGCCGCGCGCCAGGACGCGATGTCTCCATGCGGCCGTTGTTGTGCACGGCCATTGGCCGCGCGTCAGGACGCGATGTTTCCATGCGGCTGTTGCCTTGCGCGGCGCCCCGCGCGGCCATTGGCCGCGCGTCAGGACGCGATGTTCCCATATGTACCATGATTATGCAAGGCAACAGCCGCATGGCGGTCCAACGTCCTGATGCGCGGCCAATGGCCGCGCAGAATAAATGGCAAAACTGCGGAATTAGGTTAAATTGTGCCATTGTTTTTGAGGAGACTGCTTTATGAAGCTAGAAACGGCACAATTATTGGCGATGTATGAGCGGATGGTGCTCATACGCAATTTTGAGAATAAGTTGGCTGAATTGTTCAGTAGTGGTTCGCTTGGAGGCACATCCCACTTTTGCGTAGGGGAGGAGGCCTCGGCGGTTGGCGTCATCTGGGCGGCGGACGAGAAGGACTGGCTCATATCCAACCACAGGGGGCATGGCCATTTGCTGGCTCGCGGGCTTGAGCCGCGTCGTGTCATGGCAGAACTCATGGGCAAGGATGCTGGGTATTGCCACGGGCGTGGGGGCTCCCAGCATATTTCCTGCATGGAGAAGCATTTCCTTGGAACCAATGGTATAACTGGCGGTGGTATTCCCATTGCGGCTGGCGCCGCGCTTTCCGCGAAGTACAAGAAGACAGGCGAGATTGCAATTTGCTTCTTTGGCGACGGTGCAAGCAACCAGGGCCCCTTCCATGAGACACTGAACATGGCATCTTTATGGCAGTTGCCCATTTTGTTTGTTTGCGAGAACAATGGCTATGCCATGAGCACGCCTCTGGCAAGGAACAGCGCATCAGGCAATATTGCGCCCCGTGCCGCCGCATACAATATGAAAGCCAGCGTATGCAATGGCTTTGATGTAGAGGAAACCTATTTCAGCGCCAGGAAAATAATATCAGAAGTGCGGGAGAGCAGCGTTCCACAGATGCTGGAGGTCATGACCTACAGGCATTGCGGCCATTCAAAGAATGATTCAAGGGTGTATCGCACCCGCGAGGAAGAACAGGAGATGATGGCGAAAGACTGCATTGCGGCAGCACGCACAAAGTTGCTGGAGCGGGGAATCGCCGAGGCGGAAATTACCACGGCTGACAATCGGGCGCACACCACCATAGAAAATGCCGCGCAGTTTGCCATTGATGCACCAGTTTCATCGCCAGAATCAGCATTGGAAGGCTTGTTTGCGTAGAGGGAGGGCGTGTCTTATGAGAGATATCTACTATTCAAAGGCGGTCAATGAAGCACTTGACGAAGAACTGGAACGGGACAAGAACGTGGTTCTAATTGGCGAGGACATCGGGCTTTACGGCGGCGCATTTGGCGTCACCAAGGGCCTTTGGGAGAAATATGGCGCTGAGCGCATATTTGAGACGCCAATTTCCGAGGGCAGTTTCATGGGGCTGGCCGTCGGCGCGGCTATGACTGGATTGCGCCCTGTGGTGGAAATCATGTTCATGGATTTCATAGCGCTGGCGTTGGACCAGATGCTCAACAGCGCAGGCAAACTCCATTACATGTATGCAGGGCAGGTTAATGTGCCAATGGTTATACGCACTCCTGGCGGCGCGAAGGGCGGCTATGGCCCAAGCCATTCGCAGATGCTGTCCAGCCTGTTTATGAGCGTGCCAGGCATAAAGATAGTGGCCCCCTCCACTGCAATGCAGGCTAAGGGCTTGCTCAAGGCGGCTATTCGCGATGACAATCCAGTGCTTGTAATAGAGAACAAGCGCCTCTATCCCAGGCGTGGCGAGGTGCCAGAAGGGGATTTCACATTGCCATTGGACAAGGCTGTCGTTGCTGCCGAGGGCGATGCATTGACCTTGGTGTCGTATTCATCCATGACGCCTGTTTGCCTGGCTGTCAGGGACGCCTTCCTTAAGAAAGGCATTTCCATTGAGGTTATTGATTTGGTAAGTCTAAATCCTTTGGATACGGACACGGTTTTTGCCAGTCTGAGGAAGACGGGGCGCATTGTCATTGCCGAGGAGGCATGCCTGTGTGGCGGCGTTGGAGCAGAGTTGTCCGCCCGCATAGCGGAGCATTGCCTGGATGCATTGGAGGCTCCAGTTGCCCGCGTGGCTGCCAAGGATTTGCCTATTCCCTCGTCCATCCCACTTGAGAAACTGGTTCTTCCGCAGCCAGAGGACGTGGCACGGGCAGTGACTGCGACGCTGGAATATTGAAAAGGGGACTGTGGACTGTGGACTGTGGATTGTGGACTGTGGACTGTGGACTGTTATGTATGCGTTTAGCAGAACGGCTTTAGTCCACAGTCCACACATCTGGAAAACAAGCAGATATGAGTGAAGACAAATCAAAATTGCAGGTGCGTAACGAGTTGATGGAACACTTGCATCGCCTGGAAAATCTGAATCCAGACATCAGTGCCAGTGAGCATGATTTGCTTATGGAACTGGCCTCACAGGTTGGCGAGGATTATTTTGAAGAGGTAGCCGCATTTTCCGCTGATTTGCTGGAAAAATATCTGGACAGCGACATTAAGAACGCTGGTCGTGCCATAATGTCAGAGTATTTTGACGAATTGGACAAGGGCGCGAAACTGCTGCGTGCCGCAGGCGAAATCAAGGCGCTTCCTGAAAATGGGGGCAAACGTTCATTTACAACCGCACTTGTCCCGTATGAACGAGTTGAGGCATTGGACTTCTGCAAGATATTGAATCGCACACCAGTTCCCAAGCCACTGGTAAAGGCGGCGGACGCGTTCATGAGGCGCAACCAGGTTGTTGGCACCGTGTTTGAATATGCCTTGCAGGTAATGTGGCGCATTTCACCGCAAAAGGCTGAGGCCTGGGCGTTGGCGTTGTTTGAGAAGCAGCAGGGCAATATAGACCCAGATGTGGCGCGGGACGTTGTTTCCGTGGCATTGTCATTAAATGCGGAGGTGTCTGCCCCCTTCTTGAACTGGATACTTGAATTCGCCTCTGATGTGAATCTGCTGGAATATTGGCCGAATGTGACAAAATATGCGGACAAATTGCTGTGCAAGCAGGGATTGCGCCGTTATTTTTCAAAAAACAAGGCGCGAAACAGCCTTTTGCAGCAACTTGACTTCATGCAGAAGCAAAATCTTCTGGATGATGAACGCCTGCTGAACTGGGTTCGCAGGGCACTGAACGGCATAGGGGAAAGCGTGCAGCAATTCATGTCCCTGGAGAAGACCGATATGCAAAAGGAATGGAAATCATTGTCGCTTTTCAGGGAAATCAACCATATTGCTGACTTGTTTGCGCCGATTTTACTGGTGGCGGACCAGATAATGGCATTGCCTGATGGCGGGACGCAACTGGCCATGGCGTCAATGGGCCTCACAGGCAAGGCACTGGAGGATTGGGAGGAACGGCTTGCCAAGACTTCTGTCCGTGCAGTGACACGCAAATTGATGATGGACATGAAGAACAAGCGCCCCATCGTGGATACCATTCGCCTGCTCACATTCGGGGACAATGCGGCGTTCCAGGCCGCATACGCTGAACTTGATTTGGCGACGGAGAGATTTGATTCAGTAAAACAGAGGGACAAGGTGGCGGTGTTGCTTGCTGTTTACTATGCCAGCTACAGGCGTGGAAAGTTGCTGGCCGTGGAGATTGCCGCGCGGTACCGCAATCTCATGCGCATGATACATGATGACTTTCTCAGCCAGCATCTAAACGCGGAGCAACTTGCCGCCATACACAGCAGCGGCATTTTGCAGGAGATAGCCTCCGTCGCCTCGGAGGCAAGGCACTTCCTTGGACGGCGCAGCGCAGAAGACAACAGCCTGGAGGAGATGCTGGCCGCCAAAATGACATTCGAGCGCTTCGTTCGCCAGAAACGCGTCCTGCTAATACGCCAGTTGCCATCTACTTGACACCAAATTTCAACGCAGAGACGCAGAGTTATTTTTTGAAGGAGACTAATTCAATGGGACAATGACTATGTCCCCAGAATCTCATTTCAAAAACTCTGCGTCTCTGCGCCTCTGCGTTAAGAATACGCGTCTCTGAATTAGAGGCCGCCTGATATATCCAGGGTTGCGCCTGTGATGTAGGAGGCCTCCTCCGAGGCCAGGAAAAGCACGGCTGAGGCAACTTCTTTGGCATTTCCGAAACGGCGCATTGGCACGCTTGCCTGGTATGCGCTGCGCTGTTCGTCTGGCAGGTCCGCGATGAAGTTGGTGTCAATGAAGCCAGGTGCAACGCAGTTTACAGTTATGCCACGGCGTGCGATTTCCTTGCCAAAGGACTTTGCCAGAGCGGACAGGCCTGCCTTGGCGGCGGAATAGTTTGCCTGTCCCTCAATGCCTATGCGTCCTGCCACTGAAGACACTGCAATCAGCCTGCCATAGCGTCTGCGCAGCATGCGTTGCACACCCAGTTTGAAGAGATTGAATGTGCCGCCCAGGTTCGTGTCAAGGACGGCGTTCCAATTTTCCTGTGGCATCATTGCCATTACTGCGTCTTTGCGGATTCCTGCGCTGTTCACCATAATGTCCAGCCACGGGTGCGTCTTGTCATATTCCTGGAAGAAAGCATCGACCTGCGCATAGTCTGCCACATTGCATTTTACTGCGGAGAAGCGTGGCGAGTGTTCGCCCAGGGAGTTTGCGAATGCCTGGGCCGCTGCGCTGTCAGAACCATAAAGCGCCACGACCTCCGCGCCTGCTTCCAGGAAGCCTCTGCTGATTTCCGCGCCAATGCCCCGTGTCCCGCCAGCGACTATGACCTTTCTTTCAGTAAAATCGAATTTCAGCATTGTTATATCCTCTTGCTTGAAAAAATAGCAAATAATTCAGGGGCAGTTCCTCGTACGCGCGCGCGATATTCTCTATGTGTGCACACACAGGGTGGGGGACGGTTTTACCGTCCCTCACCCACCACCCAAAG
>JAFYGL010000660.1 GCA_017543165.1 Victivallales bacterium
CTGCTCGTCCTCCTTGGGTATCATGTCGCCAAGTGCGCCGCTGACGAACATCGCGTCGCAGTCAGCCTCGGAATTGATGTAGTCCCTGAAATAGCCAGGAAAGTCCGCTGAGATGCGCAGTGCGCCCCTGCCGATGGAATGGCTTGCCAGTGGATGCGCGGCATAGTTGCCGACTATGAACAAAGGAAACCTGGTGCCTGGCTCCAGGAAGAAAAGAAGTCCCAGCTCCTGGTCCTTGAATCCATCCGCCAGGCGGCGCAGTTCCGCGCGGTGTGGCAGGAAGCAGTCGTAGTTGTCCGCCGTCACAACGCGCCTGTTTAGGTTTTCGTCCAGTTTCATCGAGTAGAAGTAAGCTTCCACCTCTTTCATTTTGCCAGGCATTTTCCTGCATTCCTCGATGATGGCGGCCTCCAGCCAGTCCAGGTACTTGTATTCCACATAGTGGTCGTACTTTGGCTCGGTGTTGGTCAGCGGCCCGCCGTGGGTATGGGTGCAGGTCAGCATTATGTGATACTGGGGCATTTCCAGGATTTCACAGCAGAGGCGGCGTATTTTCTGTATGAAGATCTCGTCCAGGCAAAGCAAATCGAAACTGATGAGCAGCACCTTGCGCTCGCCGTCGTCCGCCAGAAGCCCAGTCATATATAAGTCGTTCAGCTTTGAAATGGAGGTGTCATCCATTCTGTAGCCTGCAACGTGCCCCCCCAGTTCTGGGGATATGATTTTGTTGAACCAGGAAATCTTCATTGTAGTAGAGGGTGTTTTGTATTTTGTTTCAGGAATACGAAGATGAGTCAACTCCCTGAAAACAAGGAGCTTTCATCGCCGCTCGCTGTCGTCACATTACCTCTATACCTTGATTGCATCATTGGATATACCATGGATACCCGCCTGCGTATTCAGGTTTGTTGACCGTGCCATTCACCCAGGGATACGCCGCCGTGTAAAGCCTCTGTGATTCGCAGTGCATGTCAAACAGGAGTGAGTTGAACGTATTTCCATGTCTTGCAGGCGGCAATCCTGCACCGTCTCCAGGGTGGATGTAGTAGCTCTTGCGATTAACGTCGGCCATGCAAAGCACAGAGGAAGGCGAGCTCATCGAATCCATCTTGAAGAGTGTCTTGTCATTGTTGAAGCTCAACTTGGTGCTGGCCTGCAAGGCATCAGTAAGGCCATAGTTGATGTTGGCATTATGAAAATATGTGCCAGAAATGACACTTTCCGCCTCCGCTGGGCAGCGTTGCACCCCTGTGGGCCACACGCCGTCAGCCTTCCCTTCGGAGGATTCCCAGACATATCCGCTAAGGTAGCCACAGCAAACCTTCGAATCAAAGTTGGCCTTCTGCGCCATGATGAGAGACCACTGAACCGCGCCATTGGTTCCGCCGTAGTTTCCTGATGGGCGCGCGAACATCCAGTCGAAATCCATGTGGTATTGTGCCAATGCCAGACCAATCTGCTTCTGGTTGGATGTACAGGAGATGCTGCGGGCCTTGGCACGGGCCTTGCTCAGCGCTGGCAGCAACATTGCCGCGAGTATCGCGATAATCGCTATTACAACCAGCAGCTCAATGAGCGTGAAATTAGCTTTTTTCCTGCCATGCGAACAAATTGACAAATCTGCTGTGCGCTTTTCTTTAAAGAACATAATTTGTCTCCATTTTTTCTTGATTGAATTTTTCCTATTGAATTAAAAAATCATCGTTTTGAACAGGTATGCTGTTTACCGCTTCGCTCTCTTCTTTCTGATGATTGCAGCAGTCCAGTCCTCCTGAAGACGCAGTTCAGTATAGTTTTTGCCGTCAATGCTCCTCTGGACTGCCCTGAAGTCCGCCTTTTCATGTCCAGTTTCATCATAGACATGAACCTCGTGCTCCGAGGCATCGTTCCATCCGAACAAGCCGCTTTCCTTGGTGATTATACGCTCCTCCCCAATCACATATCCCTTGTGCAGCTCCATTGGCGTGAAGGGGAACAAGCAATCCGTCAACGTGTGGTAATCCTCTGTATTGTCAGGATAGCCGTTGACATCGTATGGAGGCGCCAGCGGCCAGTCGGCGAAAATGCATCCATAATCAAGTCCATCAACCATTGCTTTGTAGTATTCCTGCTGCGTCTTGCGGTGGTTGGTATAGTCCCCGCTCTGGATGGGCGACCATACGTTGGTTCGTGCGCAATTCGTTATCTGGGCCGTCTCCACTAGCACAGGAAGTTTGAATGCCTGCAATTCCCCGTATGTACGCCCATTCACAAAGACTATCTTGTTCTCCCGTTTTAAAAACTCAATCATTTTGACATGCCACGGCATCTGCAACAAAACAACTGATGACTTCCGCCTCTCCAATTGGTGGGTTTTCAGAGAAATGTCCCCTGAACATCCATCCCATGGCTCCCCATAGTGGTATTTCACTCCAGAGGCCGCCATCTCATCCCAGAAAAATCCGTCTATGTCCATGCTGAGATAATGCCGTATCTTTGCTTCAATCATTCTTGAGTAGGAATTGCCCTCCACGCAAAGGAACAATTTGTTGTCGGGAATTCCATAAAAGGCAAGGGAGCCGTTTTTGTTCAAAACCCGCTCGTTGGGGAACAACTGGTCCGCATCCTTCGCCTTTTCTATCTGTGTGTGAAGATACAGGACAAGTTTTCTGCCAGGAAACAAATGCCTGAGCCTCTTGAGGGTATCCACCATATAAGGCAATTTACCTGTGGAGGAGTATGTGCTCCCATGAGGAAGCACCAGTCCCGTGTCCACAAGAATGATATTGGCGTTTCGAGTGCTTACTCTGGCTTTCAATTTTTCATCGCTCCACCAAAGATGGTTATTGACTGACATGAACGTGCCCATGGGGCCATCTACGCAAAAGTTTGCTCCGACGAGCCGCCTCAACGGATTTATGAAATCCCAGTAATCACCAGATTCCACAGGTATCACAGCGAATGCCTGCTCCGCGCTAGCCCTGGGAGCAAGGACAAAGCTCTGGTCGCAGAGCCCTATGGCATCATTTCCTGAGATGTAATTCTCCGCATGTACCTGGAATACCTTGTTCAAAGGAAACATTCCAATTCAGCCATCCTTTGATGCACCAAAACTGCTTGCATTGAAACTCTGGGATTTTTCATTGCTGGGTATTGCCTCAAGCCCATTGATGTAAAATTTCTTGTCCGCCCCAGATATGGTGATTTCATGCCGCTGCATCAAGGGCAGGGGCTCGTCAGTAAGATTTGTAAAAACATCCTTTACGATGACAGCCTCAGCTTTTTGCTCCAGAATCCGCCGATGTGCAAAATACTGGTTTGAGCCACTTGCCCATTTGCCATCTGGGGTGGAAAACATGCTCCTGACTTCCCATGTATTTGCACCAAGTTTCAAACGCAGCGGATTTTCGGGCGACATCACTGTGTAATCTATTTTATGCCTCTCTTTCGGGCACACCAAAGGCAAGGTTCCAGTTGGAGCCTCCCTGCGCTTGCGCACCACGCGAGGCATCTTCAAGGATATTTGCACATCCTTCAAAGAGAGAGCGCTGGTTTTGTGATTGTTGGATATCTCTATTTCATTGTCGCCTTCCTTTGTTGCAAATGAAATATCGAACTCAAAATCATGTAGATTGACATGCCGCTTGAACCATTGAAGCCAGGTGCCTTTCTGATTTCCGCTGTAGAAATCATCAGGTCCAGTATATGGGACGACAAAACCCAGCTTGTCATAAAAACAAATCGGCACTCCCTTTTTGTTCTCAACAGTCAATGGACGGTTGTAAAGCTTCTCACCTGCCACTTCTTTACCATTCACGTAGATTTTCAATGCGCTGGCATAGCCATTTAACATTGAGGAATTCAGACGAGCCTTCATGGACAGGACATGCACGGTTCCAGCTGGCGCCGAAGCAAGTTTCACAACCTGCTTTTGCGAACTTTCCTTGCCGATTGTCACAGTATCATACAGTTTCACTGACTTGATGTCATTATAGGGATTATGTCTTATTGCACCATTGGCGTCAGTCATAATGAAACGTCTCATGCCCTCCCGCATGCGGAATTTCCAATGTATGGAGCCTGTTGTCATAACGCACTTCTGAACAGAATCATCGGCGGCATCCGTATCGGAAAGCCAGATTTCAATATTCATCGGCGTTCCTTCCAACAGCGCTTCGGGCAACCCAAATGCCTTCCAAGGCAGGTAAACTTCCATGCACCACCCGCTTTCTGTCCGCGCCGAAGCATATCTGGTTTCTTTCAGTAGCGTCTTTTCAGGGAAAAAGCAATAAAGTTCTGGCTTGACAGTTTCAAAATCGCCAGGGCTTATGCCAATATGGAACTGCCCCTTGCCGAATGTCTTGTTCCCTGGCAGCAAAGGCGTGGTGTCAAGAAACAATTCAATATGGTCCCCATAGAACAATTTTGAGCCACCATGCTTTTGCGAAACACTGTCATCCATTACATCAGCCGCAAGATAAAGCCCATTGGGCTTCCAGCAAAGAATCACCTTGCCGCTAAAATCAGAGGCTCCCCTCCATTTCGCGTCCGTATTGTCCTCTGGCAGAAGATGCTGCCTCCCACTCAATTCATAAACAACTGGAACATCATGCCAGTCATCAAGCACGCCGTCTATTTGAATCGGTGGATCCTGCTTGAATGGAATAGGCGCAAATATGTCCTCCGCAAAACACGCGAAAAACATTGCCAAGCATGCGATAATGAGTGATTTTCCAGACATAAAACTCGCCCCTTATATTTGTTCTTCATTTCTTTTCCGTACCAAAGACTGACCTGACTGCCTCAAGATAGGCGTATCCATATTCCTGTTCTGGTTCAAGCATGCTGCCCTCCGTCCATTCATTCCAGCTGTTGATGTTCATGGTCGGAAGTTCAAACTCCTTCATCATTTTGGAGCAGCGCAGCAGCGCGGCACGAAAGCGCTCAGGAGTGTTTCCTGTGATTACAGGCGTATATGGATAGCCGATGTCATGGCTCCAGCAGTCAGTCAAAAGCGTACGCGGCGAGGAATCCCAGCCAACTGTCACATTGGGAAAATACGGAACTGCATACTGCCTGCGTATGTCAAGCCAGCTCTCAAAATAGCCGTCACAGACCTCCTGGTAATCCACAACTGCCCCGCCACCTAGCCTGACGTTGTGAAACCAAACATAGCTTGTAACGGAATCAAAGCCAAGTTCATCCACCAATTCAGGCATGTTCAGCACCTTTCCCTCGCATGGAAGAAGCGGGCAGCCATAGACTATGCAGTTCAAATGGGGATTTCCCGCCCCCGCCCGCAACGAGGCCTCGCGAAAATCGTCCAGTGCCTTGCGTGTTCCGCTCACGCCGCCGAAACTCTTCAGCAATTCGGAAAGCTGGTAAATGGAGAAATAGGGGGCGCCGTCAATCTTGAAATACGCAGGGTGCAGAAAGTATTTCTGAATGATGCGCTGCGTCATGGCCTCAAATGTCTCCCGCGTCACACAACCAGGATAAAGCGTGGTGCGCTGTCGGCGCCCGCATGGATGTATGTCCTGCCAGTCGTGGTTTGCCCACATCAATGCGAACTTCATACGCGAAATATTCTTCGCCTTAAGGAAGCCGTCGTTGAGGCAGTTTTCCAGAAACGTACCATCATTGTAATAATAGTAGTCGAATATGAAATAGTCGATGCCATGCTCGGCGGCGGCCTCGATCTTTCGCGCCATGACAGCTGGCTCCGCCTCGTTTTCATAGCCCCAGACGGGTATCTTCGGCTGCTTGTGCCCCTGGAAACGGGGCTGCGCATGCCTCACAAGCTCCCATTCGCTCCAGGTGCTTCCATGATACGCCGAGTTGCGTTCATCGCCAATATGGAAATTGGGGAAATAATAACATCCCACCGTATGATTCTTCATCTCTGTCTCCGCAAAAGCAGTTTGATTTTCTAATTTTGTGTTATATTGTACGAAAAATTTCCTATTTAACAAGGCAAAATAATCCAAAAAAATGGTCATTTCGTACAAAAATAAAAACTGGGTAAGCCCATATCTGGATTTGGACATTGTGGCTGGGCGCAGCTTCGCTCAGTCAGGAAGCATGACATGGAAAGGGCTGCATCCAGACGCATGGAATCTCATCAGGGTCACATCGGGGCGCTGCAGTGTGAAAAACGGAAATGAAGTCATAGACCTGATACCAGGTGGATTCTTTCTGCTTCAGCCTGCCAGCGAAAGAATCTTCACGCGAAATGGCCAATGGGATGCATATTGGGCAATGTTTTCTCTCTACCTGCCACTTCACTGGCCAGAAATCAAACCAGGCATCTACAGGCTAGCTCCGCCAGAAAAGGAGAGCGCCAGAATCCTGCGCAGCCTGCTGGAAACCGTCAGCCTAGTACGAGAATGCGAAGGAGAATGGCATTTGCTGGCGAACAACATCCTGGAAAACATCATATTGCGGGGAAACCGCATCAGCAAGACGCAAGGCAACAATACCGACCGTCGCATGTTCCTCGCAGCCAAACTGCTCAAAGACCCAGACAACAAAATGCCAATGGACAGAATCGCCGCGCAATGCGGAATGTCACATGCTTCGTTTTTCGCAGAATTCAGACGCGTATTCAAGCAGTCCCCACGGCAGTTCAGGGAACAGGCGCGTCTCCGCATGGCAAAAGTTCTGCTGGAGACAAAACATCTTTCCATAGAGGAAATTGCTGTCAGCGTCAACATGATAGACAGCAGCTACTTCACAAAACGCTTCCAGAAGCATTTCGGCATGACGCCCACCCAATACAGGAAAAAACTAAGCATAATGGACCGCTGATTAGGAGTTGTCCAATATGGGAGAACAAACACAATGCAAAAATCAATAGAATTTGTGCAATCCGATTCACATTTTCCAGGGAGACGGCATACCGAATATCCCAATGCACATTAAATTATGCCATGTCCCTTCAAGGGATACGGAATCAAACTGCACCAATAAACTTATGTCATCTACAAATAAAAGCCTCGGCTATCTTTGCGCCATCATCGCCGCCACCACATACGGATTCAATCCACTGTTCGGGCTTCCCCTGTATGCGCGGGGAATGAGCACGCCCTCTGTACTGTTCTACCGCTTCTTCTTCGCTTCATTGATGCTGACTGGCGTAAAACTGTACAAGAAAAGCAGTTTCCGCCTGGAGGCAAGGCAAATCCTGCCGCTTATTGCGGGAGGCGTATTGCTGGCATTGAGCGCCACCTTCCTCTTCCTCAGCTTCCGCGTAATGGACGCGGGCATCGCGGCCACCATACTCTTTGTATATCCCGTCATGGTGGCGCTTATCATGGCAATCGGCTTCCATGAACGCATTTCGTTTTTCACATGGGGATGCATGATTGTCGCCCTTGCAGGCATTGCGTTGCTCAACGCCAGCGGCGGCAAGGTCAGCCTGCTGGGGCTCGTGTATGTGCTGCTTTCCGCATTGACCTACGCCATATACATGGTGCTTGTCAAGGAATCCAGCCTGAAGAGGCTGCCCTCCGATACATTGACGCTATACGCCATGTTGGCAGGCCTGCCCGTCTTTCTCGTCCCGCTCAAGGGCGGCATGCTCCTGCAAATGCCCAGTGACGGCCTTGCCTGGGTCTGCGTATTCGGCCTGGCGCTGTTCCCCGCACTGCTCTCATTCCTGCTGATGGCCGTGGCAATAAAGCGCATCGGCGCCACCACCACCGCCATCATCGGCGCACTTGAGCCTTGCACCGCACTGGTCATAGGCGTCTGTGTCTTCAACGAGCATCTGACACTGCGCTCACTCGTCGGCATAGCCATGATACTCGTCGCCGTAAGCCTGGTGGTGCTAAGCAGGAAAAAGTGATTTGACGGGAACAGGCATTCAACTATGCTTCTTCTTTGTATATTTTTGCATCATGCTCAATTCAACTGAAGAGCATAGAACCAGGAAATACCCAATAGTTTCTATGCTCTCCTCAATCAATTCCTTTATTAATCCCACATGAGAA
>JAFYGL010000661.1 GCA_017543165.1 Victivallales bacterium
TAATCTGCGGAGCATGTGGAGCTGGGAAGCAACTTAAGTCAGAAACATTCTTCGTATGCAAGAATTGTGGTCATAAATTCAAAAAATTGAGTACATGGGATATTAGGAGTATGTCAAAAGAAAAACGTGCAAAATATCATGAATACCAAGTAGCCGCAAGGAAACGTCGTGGTTTGCCTGACCTAGAAGATACCCAGGAACCTGTTTCCGAGAAGCCCGCGGAAGAAAATGCCACCCCTGACAATAATAAATGACAACAACGTTAGATTCCAGGAAATGTCATGACACCATATCTTCTCCCGATTTAAAATTGAAGATATGGTGTCGTCTTATGAAATGGGGCAGTGCGGTGGGATGCCACCAAATGCCAGAGCGTAGTTTCTTTTTTAGGGGCTATCAGTTTCCAATCTGTGCGAGATGTACAGGTGTTCTTTTTTCAACAATCCTTGCAGTTGTACTTTTTTTTAATTATCGAATATCCATCATGACGTCAATCTATCTTTCTGCCGTCATGCTTTTTGATTGGTCTTTGCAATACTTTGGCATCCTTGCCTCGACAAATTCCCGCCGACTGATTACAGGTTTCATTGGCGGCTTTGGTGTATCGACGCTGCACATGTACTTTTATCGTTTGATATACCATGCATTCAGTTATTTATTGAGTATTATTGTTGATAAGTTCTGACGAAAGAATTGCTGACGGTAATTTAAAGCAGGAAGGCCGCGGCTTGATGGACAATGCGTCAAAGCGCTTGCCAGGAGGTAAACATGGTTGCGCCCTGCGGGTGCTGCCGCTGTGCAAAAAAACGCGCTCACCTAATGGGGGACAGAGCCAATCAATTAAGTATTAGGGCGTTTAGAAAAAACGCATTGAACGCAAGATGCCATCAGGCAAGAGCAATACCTCTTGTCATAATCTTCAGAGTTGGAGCAGCAGGTATTCTGCTCTGTGGTTTTCTGTGAGTTCCTTGTTTTGGACGACGATGATATTGAGCATTTTGGCTGTCCACGTGTTAATTGCGCCATTTGCTTCCTTGGGTTCCTTTACCATGTTTGAGGCGGGGAAGCTTGAGCCGTCGGGTTGTTCCCATTTGTCATAGTATCTGCTGGTTCCCAGTGCCACATTGTCAAAATTGGCGGGCATATTTTCCAGGACGGCGTTGACTTCATTGCTGTCCTTGAATACGGGCGGCCTGCAACCTGCGAATTCCGCAAATGAGCGTACCATATAGGAGGTCATGTTTCCGAGGCGGCAGATTGCATAATTGCGTCCATTTGCCTGGAAGCGGGCGACAGTGGCCTTTTCCAGGAAGTATGTCTCACGCCTGTCGAATGCCTCCTTGTCTTGCCAGCGTATTATCATGGTGGGGCCTCCTCTGTCCTCGACGAACGGGACAAGTTTCGATGTAGTGCCCCAGAGGCCAGTTTTCTTCTCATCGCGGGGTAGGTCAAGAGGTACGGGCGTATTGTCCGACACGCGTTTCCAGGCATCATTTTCCAGTTGTATTCCAATAGGGCATGGGAAGCTATTGAGCAGTTCAAGTTTGCTGTATATGTCCTTGATTTCCGCAAAGTCAGTGCATTCAATAAGGGAGCCACCCAGGTCGCTGGCCAACTGAAGGGCATGTTTCCAGCCAAGGGTGGCGAAGCAGCAACTCCATCCTGCGTAGATATTACCTTTGATTTCGGCTGATTTGATGGGAACGCCTCTGAACCATTGCTTTTCCCAGAAGTCCTTTTCAATGGGGGCGATTACGGGGCGCAGGCCGCCACCGCCGCTCATGTGCATCTGGTCTGGAATATACAGATGCCTTAGTGTAATGCTAGACTTTTCCTTGTAGTTGCCGCCTATTACCGCAACTGCGTAGGCTGGCTTGAATGGTTTTTCCTTGTATGGAAGCACGATTTCCGAGAGGTTGTCCTCCATGTTCCAGAGGCCTAGGGCATTGGGTTCGCCTTGGCCTGGTGCCTGGTTTGCGCCGTTTTTGATTTTGGGACCGTCCTTGGCGCATTTGCCTTCCCAGCCGCCCAGGGCGGCATATTCCCATTCTTCCTCTGTTGGTGGGCGTACACCATAGCCTTCAGGCATGAAGGCCGCTTTCTGCAATATCTGGTTGCATCTCCAGCAGAAATACAGTGCCTCGTTCCATGTGAGGTATTCTGCTGCCTGGTAAGGCGCGTTGCGCCTGTAGATGAATGATGTGGTTCTGTAGAATTGCTCGCCACTGATTTCCTTGTTGTATATCCAGTAGGGATAGGATATGGTGCGTTGCGTTTTCAGGACGGGGGAGAAGAACATACCAGGTGCGACAAATACTGCGGTACCGAGCCAGTATGTCGCCTGTGTGAAGTCGCTGCCCAGTATTGGGCCTGATGAACCAGCCAGTTTGCTGGAACTGTGTTGAAGTTTTGCCTTGAAATCCTGCTGTGCTTTTTGCGGCAGGTATTTTTGCGCAAGAGGCGAGGCCAGGAAGCCCCACGCCTTGGCGCAGCCTTGGAAGTCATCCA
>JAFYGL010000662.1 GCA_017543165.1 Victivallales bacterium
CTGGGGCTGTGCGCGGGGATGTACTCCAACGACTATGAAGACTACTGCGTGGCATATTATTTTAATTACGAGCCAGAATACACCCATTTTGGCGGGAACGTATATGTCAACAACAGGTATTGGGTAGACAGGCTTGCCCCATACATTGGCGGCAGCAATGCCGGGCAATACGTCATGGGCGGCGATACGGCCGCAAACCGTGCCAGCAACAAGGAATTCAACTGCCCCTCGATCTCAATCTACGATACCAATTTCACATACGGATGGAATGAGAAGGCTGGTTACGAGAATCCCAGTTACTATATGCCAAGCAAACTCCAGACTCTCAGGTATCCCGACCTGAACAGCTATGCCTCCTGCGCTGGAGGATTGAGGGTCAACCACTACCTGCCTTCTGTGCCGATGCCAGAAGTACGCAACGAAGGAGACAGCAATTCAAACCCAACGGTGTTCCCACACAGCGCAAGCGCGAATGTTCTGGCGGTCCCCGGCAATGTGAACTCATTCCAATTCATTCATGCCAAGGGGGACAAGAGCACCTGGAATCAAAGATTCTACTACTTCTACATTGACGGGCTAAGATGAACATTAAAAGAACAGGAATTACTTTTGCGGCAATCTGCCTGTGCGTCTGCCAGGCAGTCAGGGCGAACAACTTCTACGCCATAGGCAGAACAGCTCAGGCACCTGTCATTGACGGGCAGGAGGATGCCTGCTATGGCGAGGCAATGAGCATTGGCGGACTGACGTATCCGTCGCGCATGCTGTACGCCAAGGAGCAGACCTTTGTCAAATTCTGCCATGATGGCGAGAATCTATATGGCCTGGTGACTTGCAGGCAGAAAGACGCCGCCAAGATAGCAGCCAGCACACCGCGCAGGGACGATGCCAATCTCTGGAGAAGCAATGCAGTGGAATTGTTCTTCATGGTGGACGGCACAATGCGACAGTTCATGCTGGATCCATTCGGAAGCATTTTTGACTGCTATGCCAGGCAGAACGAGGCTCTTGAATGGGAAATGGACGCTAACTGGAACAGCGCAATCCAAGTCGCCACCTCTCGCGATGCGCAACAGTGGAGAATTGAATTCGCATTGCCATTTTCGGATCTGGACAACGCACGCTCTCTGAAGTTCAATATAATAAGGGATACGGGTAAAAGCAGCTCCTCCTCCAGCCTTGCGCGTCTGGAAAGATATGACTGGTGGCGTCAATATGAACATTTCAGCCAGATTGAACTGCTTGATGAGGTCATGCATGGCTTTGATTTTGTTGAACTGCCGCAGATGAACATTGATTCAAGTTGCCAGCTCACTCTGCATAATGCAGCGGATGCGGCACTGTTCCACCTGAATGCCCAGGGAAGTGAAATCAAACCAGAAATACAAGGCAGAAATGTGAACTGGAACTACAAGGGCGATTTTTCCGATGGCAAAACCAAGGATGTGACCTTGTCAGTGAAAAAAGGGGGAAAGATTCTTTACAGCTTCAGATACGAGGTTCCCATAGGACGTGTCACCATTGCGCCAGCAAATCTGCGCAACAACCTGATTTACCTTGACGGCCGCCTTGGTCTTGACGCAAAGCTAAGCTGGAACTGCAAGCACAACTATCCAGGCGGCCAGGCAGGAAACGGCGGCAAAATCGCAAAGCCATTGAGCATTGTCTTCGAGGCGCCTGAAGGGGTTAACTTCAAAAAGGCGAAGATAGTCAAGACATACGCCAAGAACGGCGCAAAATACTGCACCTGGCAGCAGGATGAGCAATTCGCATACAATGCCTCGCACTGGCTAAAGAGCAACATCGGCTGCACCTTGCCGGCGGGCACCAGGGGTAAAATCTCATACTCTATGAAATATCCAGAAGGTTTCCAGGAAGCACAGTCATTCGATTTCCTGGTACTGGATATCCCAAGGACAGACCCGCCACGGCATTTCATCACAGGGCATTACAACAGCTGGCCAAGGACTCTGAAGGAGGCCAGGGAAATGGCACTGGCTGGCGTGAACACCGTGCCAATCAGGGGCTATGGAGAACGCGATATGAATTTCTGCAAAGAGCTGAAGAAGGAGGGCTTCAAGCTCAGGAGAGCGGACTATTTCTGGCCAGGTCACAGCCAGCATGGACAAAGCGGCTGGGAAATATGGACCAAGAACGACCGAAGCGCTCGCGCCAAGGACATAGGCGGCTTCTATATCACTTCGGGTGACTCATTCCAGATTTCACCCACATACCGCGGCAAGTTGTTTTCGGAAGACATAAGGAAGGAGGCTGATTTCTGCAGGAAGGCAGGCATTGACTGGTTCAGCTTCGACATGGAGGGCTATATCCAGCGCAGAGGCGAGGCAGGAGATTTCTGTGAAAGAACCCTGGAGGAATACAAGCGGTATTTTTCCCAAAAATTCCCGAATATGGCATTTGTTGACCCAAAGGTGTTTGAAAGGAAACCCGACGAGTATCCCGAATACCACAGGATATGGGTGGACTTCAAATGCGAAATGTGGGGAGCCTTTTTCAAGGACATGAAGGAGGCACTGGAAAAAGAAATCAACAAGGATGCGCCATCCGATGCCCCGCGCAGGAAAGCCATATTCTCCGAGTGGTCCATGAACAAGATCGCAAATCTGGAGGACAGGAACCACAGCCTCAGGGGGGCTTCCTTCTTCAGGGAATTCGACTACATTGAACTTGATCTGTACAGCGGCATAGACAGGAACCTGCGCGAAATCGAACAGCAGATTGCCGTCTTCAAAAGGGAATTTCCCGATGTCCCGCTGAACCTCATCCTTACACCTTGTCCAGTGCGCCTTGGCACCAGCTCCAACAACTACTACTACACCAATGCGCCTGAAATTCCGGATGAAAGGAAATACATGATAATGGAAAGCATCACCCTGGGTGCAAAGGGCATATACACCTGGTATGCCCCGCTGATAAACCTGGATTACATCAGGCAGTTCTCCCAGGGAATCCAGATTGTCAACAAGGTTGAGGACATTGTGATGAACGGTCGCAGCTTTGAACTGCCATGCAACTATCCGGCCGACTTGAAAATTGAGGATACTTTCAAGGGCAGGAAGCAGGTTCTTGAAAACCAGAAACGCGTCTTCACCAGAGGAATATCCTACAAAGGGCGTACGGTGCTGAGCGTATCAGAATACAGAAATCTCAATGACTTGGAAGTCGTGCCAAAATTCAAGGCGGAGACAACAATGGCCATGGTGGATTTGGACACTGGAGAAAATCTGGGCTTGCTCAAGGCAGGCGACAAGCCATGTATAAGACTGTCCAAAGGCGGTCCGAGATGCCGCCTGCTCCTGCTTTCGCCAATAACTGCAAAATGAGCGTAAAAATGAAAACTTCATTCTTATTTGTGATTGCCAGCCTGGCGTGCTGCCTGGCTGCGGAACTTGCCGTTGAGAATCCCTTCAAGGCGCTGACGGAAGAATGGTCCTCCGGAAAAATGAACGGAAAGAACTCCTGTTCTGCCATAATAGACAGGAAAAAATATCCAGATGCCTGGAAATTCTTCTACATTGCAGGTGGAAACGACTACAAGGACGCTGTTCTTAAACCTCTGAATGGAGTGTCGCCTGAAAGCAAGGGAGCAACTGTCTGGAAGAACTACACGCCAATCCTCGCTGCTTCAGTGAAAGAGGACGGCAGTTTTGGTTTCCCTGCATTGCTCAAGAACGGCTTTTGCATAGTGCATACTAAACTTTCCTGGGGAGGCGCGTACAGCTTCACTAATCCACTTGAGAAAACCGCGAAAATCTACGTTGAAGGACATTTCTGGCACAACGCCAACGCGAAAATATACATCTATGTCCAGAAAAAAGACGGTTCCAGAAAACTTCTTTCAGACGATTCAAATCCAGATGCAGTGCTGGACTACGAGAAAAGACATTACCTCAAACTCATGCTGGAGGAAACACTCGAGCCAGGCGAATCCCTTGTCTTCATAGGCTTCCATCCTGGAGGAATGGGCAAATACGTCGCAGGCAATGCATTTACAC
>JAFYGL010000663.1 GCA_017543165.1 Victivallales bacterium
AGGACCGTATGACAGCACTACGCCACCAGCCTTGAGATAGTTTTCCATAGCCGTTCTCTCCTCGGGGCTCATTATGACCACTGAGGAAAGGATGACGCATTTTATCTCAGAGGCATCGGAAGGAAAATGGAATATCGTCTCTACTGTAATGCCTGACGAGTAAAGCAAGCCTAGCAGTTTTCGGTAGTCGCCAGTGTATCCCTTTTCGCATGCACCGAAATAGCTGTGGAACTGCGTGTTCTCCGAAAAAAAGACGGCGCACGCATACTCTGGCACATCCTTGAACAGCTCAGGATGCTTTTTCTCAAAATCGAAAGCTGTCGCAGCAGGCTCCGCATCGTTGGGCAGTTGCCTAATTTCCTCTTCAGGAAGGCCAAGATGCCCTTTCAATGTTGAGAACCAGGTTGAAAAGCCAGACAAATTGTTCAACGCCCAGAGATGCCCTGCCGTGTCTGGATAGAAACCATAGCCCAGCGAGAGCACTGGCACATGGTATTCCTTGGCAACTCCTGCATGGAATGAATTTGCAGCCAGATTGTTGCGCACGTTCCCAGGGACATCGCCGACCACCTCAAGATTAAGGATATTATCTCCCCTGAGCAGTTCCTGCGCCCTATGCGCACTGTAGTTGACGCCGCCATACGCACAGGAACTGCAACAACTCATAAGCGGAAAACCATCGGGAAGGAATTTTTTCACGAATTCCAGGAAATCGCCAATGGATGACCTGCGCATGGCCAGGTACTGGTGCCATTGTGGATTGTCCCAGTTTCCCCAGAACGACTTGTCCGATGCAGGTGGCAACTTGAACCCCAGCCTGGCCTGGCAGAACGGACATGAGCACTGGTAATATCCGCCGAAGAAGATAACATCGTCGCACATCAAGCCAGTGATGCCTGTTTCCTCCAAAAGTTTCTTTACATAGAGGCGGTAGCCTTCGCGGAAGCCAGGATTGTTGAAGCAGAACTGCTCAGCCGAGTATGATGACACCCTTGCTGGCTGGTCAGTGAAGGCGTCATGCATACGCCAGCTGTTGAGGAAGTCTCCGTTGAAACGCCAGTCTGCAGCTGCCTCACGCGAAGGCACGTAAGGCAGATGGTGGAGGTAGTTGTACATCAGCCTTGGCAGTTCTTCCAGTTTGTCATAGCGGTGCGTCAAAGTGCAGGAATGATGGTCGAAGAACCCGATTCCCCGTTCCTTCAGCGCATCTGACACCCAGCGCATGAATGTATGGAGAATGTTCCAATATGGAAGGTAATCCCATCTGAAATGTGCACCGAATACGACGGCCGTATCCGCATTCGCCTTGTAAATCTCATCGGCCTTCCTCTGGATCTTGTCCTTGAGCCCCAGGTTTCCAAGTTCAAGATCCTCCCAAGTAATCCACCAGCTTAATGCTCTCATACGATATTCGCTCCTATTTCTAGAAATCTTCGGCAACAAGATATGTGCCCATAGGCATTTTGCCCAGGACATTGTAGCGGATGGTCTGGGCGTTGCCTGCCAAGGAGACGTAGTTCAGCTGACTGAAACTGGAATGCCCTGTCTTTGATACTTGGTTGTAGCTTTGTGCCCAGAAATTCGGCAGGGAAGTATCGCCGTCTGCGACAAACCATGCAGTGCTCAAGGATTTTGAATATGTCGTGTATTGGCTGTAATTGTCAAAGAAACGCTCAACACCGTTGTAGCGTCGTATGCCGTATGTATCGCCTTTGGAGGAATGATTGTAAATATTGGCCAGTGTGTAAGTCATTCCAAGCACATCGATTGTACTGTCCGAAGGGCAGCACAGGATTTTTGGCTTGTTCTCGGCAATCCATTCAAAACTCGTCAGGCGGTCAGGTGTGTGGGAAAGATATATCAGAAGATTGTTCCAGCAGGTTACTCCGTTGGTGGCGTTACGTGATGGCACTATGTAGTTGTCGTTGTCATCGCCGTACAGCGCCCCAGCCAAGCCAATCTGCTTCAGGTTGTTTAGGCAGCCAGCAGTGCGCGCTTTTTCGCGCGCCTTGCTCAAGGCGGGCAGCAGCATGGCGGCAAGAATCGCGATTATGGCTATGACAACCAGCAATTCAATTAGTGTGAAGTTCTTTTTCATTGCAT
>JAFYGL010000664.1 GCA_017543165.1 Victivallales bacterium
ATAATATATTGCCAGTAAGCAATATGACAAATCGGAACATTAAAGGAAAACACTGCTCTCCCCATAGCTTCAGCAATCTGGAAATCCGCCACCCTTTGCGGGGACTATCCGAGGATATTCCCTGATTCGGGCCACAAATTCGCATTTTCCTATTTGCATAAATTTTGCATACAAGTAAATTATGAGTTACTTTCGCTGACTTACACGTGTAAGTCAAGACAAAAAGGCATGGAAATCAAGAATGAGATTTCACAGGAAAGTGCTTTTCTGCACCAGTTTTCAGGATACTTGACAACGGGCAATAGAGGTAGTTTCAAAACATCCAGTGTGAGCGCCGCTTCGGCGCTCACACTGGATGTTTTGAAATCACATCAAAAGACATAGTTTTGCCGCTTTTAAACCAATGAAATACCTGATTTTCCTCATAATGCTGCCCTTGTTCGGGGCGGAGGTGCACAATGCAATGGTCACATTCTCCAATGGCACGAGCGTGGAAGGGAAGCTGTCCATCATGGGTTCCCGTCCACTCTACATCAACACCAGCAAGGACACTCGCACAAAGGACAGGAAGGTGGAATTGGATGACATCGTGTCCATAACCCAGAAAGTCGAGCAAGCCACAATGGAGCGTCCCTGGATGTACAAGGAATCTGGCAAGACGGACAAGATTTACTTCGAGGGCGAATATCCGCTGCTGAACTTCGAGACGGAGCTGCTTCTCGTCAGCGGCGAGGTTCTGCGCGGGCATATAATATCGCTGCCATTGCGCTTCAAGGGCAAAGGACCGTCGAAACTGTTTCTCCAGCGTCAAATCAAGGGCGAAGTAGGCCAGAAACTGGAGGACATTGAATATGTCGCCAGCATTACATTTGAAAGAAAGGTCCAGGAGGCAAAGGCCATCTCAGGCATTGTGGACGGCAGCGGCCACCTGCTGCAGGCCTGCGCGGTGGACAGGGAACGGCACTTTGTGCAGCCCGCCCACATCCAGGGCAATTCCTTCTGTTTTCCACAACTGCTGCCTGGAAAATACGACATCTTCGTCATGACGGAGGACGCCGTTCTGGCGGGCTTCACAGGCAGCGGCGAGATTCCCGATGAACTGCAAAAGAATTTCACATTGGCGGACGACTTCTTCAAGGAGCGCTTTATCCTGCGCATTGACGGGACGCGCACACTGGTTTACAAGCGCAGGGCGGACTTCTACCACTCGAAGAAGCACGTGGGAAAGGGCTACATCTGGCACCTGGAAATCTGGAACTGGCACAAGGCAGGCGATGAATGGAAACTGGACAGCAGGGACCTGCCGCTGCGCGTAAAGCAGAAGGACACCAAGGCAAAGCGTCTTTACGGAATGAAGGCGCTGGAGGCAGTGGAGCCAGGCACTGAAATAAAACTGGGCAAGGAGCAGGAAAATGACTTTATCCGAGACCTTGAATAAACTGCGCCGCAAAAGAGCGCTGGCATATTGGTGCACTGCCGCAATCAAAATTGTGGCGGGCAATCTATGCATCGCACTGCTGCTGTTTGTGCTGGACAACATGGCGGCATTCTCCAAGAGCGCCCGCATTTCCCTGCTCTGCGCCATTGTTGCTGTAAATCTGTGCCACCTGGCATATCTGCTGTGGAATGCCAGAAAACTGCGCCGTTCACAGCGTGAAAACGCATTGGAACTGGAGGCCGTCAATGGTATAAAGGACAATGCGCTGGTGAATGCGGTCTGCTTCCAGAATGAAGGCTCATTGCCGCCGCATCTTGCCGAATATTTCGCGCAAAACGCGGACCAGCGCTGCAAGGAAGTGCGCATTCCAGGCATACGCCAGGCCCCGCAGTTCCGCCGTGCGCTGCTTGTACTGTCCTGCATCGTGCTTGCCAGCCTCCTGTATGCTGGCTTTTTTTTCCGCTATGCGCTAAATGCCTATCAGCGCTTCAGACATCCCACGGCAAGGACCGCATCGTTGAACTTCGCGTCCTTCGATGTGCTGCCAGGCAACTGCCGTGTGCCAAAAGGCAATCCACTTGCAATCAAGGCAAAGGCATTCTACAACGGGCGTGAACTGTCGGATTTGAAACTGCTGATAGAAAACACAGTGCCGCCTGTGATGTACCATCTGGACAATGGCTCATTCACGTTCAAGTCGGTTACAGGGGACATTGCCTACAGCGTCAGGTCAGGCAGGGAACACAGCGAGACCTTCACCATAAAGGCGGTGGAGCCGCCGCAACTGGGCAGCCTGTCAATCACAATCACACCGCCTGAATACACTGGCCTTAAAGGCGAAACGCTTTCTCCAAGTGACAACTTCAGGCATTCGGTGCCAGAAAACTCCAAAGTCAATGTCAAGTGCGACGGCATTGAAGCATTGCTCTACGCCAACGAAAAACCAGCGCCACTGGGAAAAGAGCTAATCGTAGGGAGTGATTTGGCATTGAGGCTTGCCATAAAGGATAAGGACGGCCTTCAATTCGACAATGCATGGCGCGGTGAATTGAAATGCCATAAGGATGCGCCGCCAGAAGTGCGCTTTCTCAATCCAAAGACAAATGTGGAGGCTGGCTACGGGGAAACATTGCCCATACGTATATTTGCGGGGGACGACTACGGCATCGCAAAGATTCAGTTGTTCGCAGAAACAGAGGGAAAAAGCCTGCCTATAAAAAAATACGAATATCCCCTGGCAGGCTCCCAGAAACGGAACGAGGTATTCCTGCTGAAGCTGTCCCCTGCCCAGCTTCCCGAGCAAGGCTCCATTGAATTGCGGGCGACTGCCTCGGACAGCAAGGGGCAGGAGGCTGTTTCCGCCACCACCTTCACCATACACCACTTGAATCTGCTGACAAGCCTGAAGGAGGAACTGGCCGCGGGCGATGCGGCAAAATGCTATGAACTGCTGTTCGCCGCCTTGCAGGAACAGACGGCCTCACGCGACAGGATAGCACTGCAATTGAAGAAGTTTCCAAATCACCAGGTGCCACGCCTTTTCAACGAACAACAAAGGATTGCCGCCCGCATAAAGAAGGCTGGCAAGGAGGCGGTGAATGCAAAGTTGCCGCGCCAATTCCAGAAGGCATTGTCTATTGTAGAAAATGATGCAACTGCATTGCAGAACGAGGTGGCTGAGATGCGCAAGGCACCCGATGCCGTAAAGCTCAACAACATTGTCCTGCACCAGACGGCCTTGATAGACAAATTGCAGAAACTGCTGGGGATGCTGGCACTGCGCCAGCGCAATGCGGAAAACAAGAAGGAACTGGAAAAGGAACTGGAGGCGGAAAAGGAATTGTTCGAGCAACTGAAGAAACTAAAGGACAAACTGGGGCAGTTCAAGGAAGAACAGCGGAAGATACTGTCCGACACGGAGGCAATGGACCCGAAAAAAACGGATGACTGGACGGAAAAGGAGGAGGAACTACTGGGCGACCTCTCAACAAAGGAGCAGGACTGGGCGCAGCTTTTCAGGGCCGCGTTCTCCGACCTCTCCAAATGCCAGAACCAGGACTTCTCCAACTCTGCAATGTCGGATGAATTATCGGAATTGTACGAGGAATTGCAGAAGGCAGGCGAGGCGCTGAAGGCAAAGAAAATCGAAATCGCAACCCTTGCTGAAAACACAGCAATAATCGGTGCCGAGAATGTGGAGGTCAATCTGGAACGCTGGCTGGCAGACAAGCAGGACTACATCAAGTGGATATCCGAGGAAGACGGCAACTCGCAGGACATCAAACTCACTGACCTGCCAGCGGAACTTATGGACATCATAGGCGACCTTATCGAACAGGAGGAGGACATGGGAGAGGACACACAGGACGGCACAAACTCCTTCGCATACGACAGCGATGACGGGCTGGGATGGGGCGTCAGCGACGGCACTATAGACAGCATGCAGGCAAAGGGCATAACAGGAAACGTGCTGCCCAACAACAACGAGGTGGGCGGTCGTTCAGGCGAGGGGCGGTCAGGGAAATCCACAGGGCAGTTCGTGGAGAAGGAGGCCACTGGCAAGGGCGGCAGGAAGACACCCACCCGCCTGGTGCAATCGCCATTTGAAAAGGGCACTGTAATTGACAAGTCCAACGACCCGCAGGGCGGCGCGACAGGCGGCGGCAAGCAGTCTGGCGTGGGTGACGAGGGGCTGGCTGGCGTGACGCCAGACCAGGACCAGCGCACTGGACAGCGAATGGAGGGCAAGCAGGCAGAACTTAAGCAAAGGACCATTGCCATGCTCAAACGTCTGGATGACGCGGATTTGCCTACAGGCGACCTGCGGGAGGCGCTGGAGAAAATGCGGGCGTTGGAGCGGCTTGGCGATGGCGGCGGTCCAGAGGCGCGACGACTCAAGGGGCAGCTTGCCCAGTCCCTCTCCAGGGCACGCAGTGCGGTGCAAGTGGCGATGAAGGCGGAAAGGGAAAACCTGCTTAAACGCAAAAAAGACAGTTTTCCCGTCAAGTACAAGCACAATGAGAAGGTGCCCCCCGCATTCGAGGAATATGTTGGCGAGTATTTCAAGGCAATTGCAATAGAGGAGGCGGCGGAATGATATTTGCATTTTTACTGGCGGCAATGAATCTGCTGCCCAACGGCAACTTCGACGAAGGGGCAAAGGTCCCCTTGAACTGGGAACGCCCCAATGGCCTCACCACATTCATGGTGCAGGAGGAAGGGCGTGGAAATGTGATGAAACTTGATTCACGCCTCGACAGGCAGCAGGTGCTGGATTTCCTCAAGGAACTTAAAAGCAATCCAGACGTCACGCCGCCAGCGCCAGTCCTTGCCAAGGCGCCCTTCTATACCTCCATCGGAGGCAACGAAGGCGTGCAGTTCGATTCCACGCTGATACCAGTCAAGCCAGGCCAGGACTATAAGTTGACCATAGACGCAAAGGGCAATTCCAAGCCTTTCGTGTGGATAAAGGGATTCCGCAAACACCCCAGAAGAGATATGCTAATCGACAGCTACCAGACCAGGCTACATGCAGATCCGCTGGATGAAAACAAGTGGCAGACCTTCTCCATAGGCTTCAATCCAACGGCAAAGTCACCTAACACCGAACTTATCAAAGTAAGGATTTACGTGTATTGGCCTGTTGGTGTCTGCTATTTCGACAATGTCCGCATCGAAGAAATCTCCAAGGAGGAAATGCAGGAACTAATCAAGCAGCGCTCTGTGAAATAGACAACGCAAAGGCGCACTCACATTGATAGTTTTGAAATTACCTTCACATATTCAAAATGAAATCAAAAGCACTTTTTCAACTGTTGCAGCAGTCCCTCAGTGGCGAGGCGATCCAGTCCTTTGCGGAGCAATTCCGTGAATACCCACTTAAGTTGAGTTTCTCCTCGTATGCGAAGGGCATCAATTTCCTGGCGGAACAGTACAGGTCATTCGGCCTGGACGCCGAAGTGCTGGATTTTCCAGCAGACGGCAAGACCGTTTACGCTGACAGGCATTTCCCGCTGGCATGGGATGTGGATGAGGCTTGGGCGGAAATCGATGGTCTGCGCATCGCCGACTACCAGGAATGCACGTATTGCGTAGTGCCTTTCTCCAATGACAGCAATGGTATCCAAAAGGCAAGCATGATTCCATACGATGAACTGCCTGAAAACGCGGACCTGAAGAAAATTGTCCCGCTGATTACCAGAATGCCCAACGGCACAATCGTCAAGAAACTCATGGACCGTGGATGCCGCGCATTCATGGCGACTGTCGACCTCCAGCCAATTCATCCATCGCTGGACAATACACGGCGCTGGTACAACGACCTGTTCGGTGCAGGCCAGATAGACTACCGCGACCGCACATGCTGCGGCTTTTCCCTTACGCCGCGCATAGCCCGCGATTTGCTCACGCGCTACGCGGAGAAAGGACCAATTCCTGTGAAATATCTGATGAAGACACGGACATACGAGGGCAAGGCACCTGCGGTCACTGCAGTGCTGAAAGGCAAATCCCAGCGCTGTTTCTTCATCACGGCCCATGCATACGAGCCGCACGCCACAAACAATGTGGCAGGCGTCTCCTGCTGCCTGGAAATCGCGCGGACATTGTCCCGCCTCATCCAGGAAGGCAAACTGCCTCAGCCTGAATACTCAATACGGTTCTTCCATGGTCTGGAAAACTTCAGCCTCTATGCCTGGGGCATGTCGCACCAGGACGAGATGAAGAATGCGCTGGGCGGCGTTTCGCTGGATTCTTTCGGTCGAAGCGAGACGGAAGGCTTCAAGGAGCACTTTGTACTGCGCCGCAGCCTGAACGTCCATCCTTCCAACCAACATTCCGCAGCAAGAGAGTATCTGGAACTTGCCTCTGAGGCAAGCGGCATTTCGTTTGAAGTCAAGGAAGCATCTAAGAACAATGAGGACCTTATGCAGGACCCAATGTTTGGCCCTGCGTGGAATCTGTTTTATGGCTCGCTTTGGGAAGAGCCGCTCGCAACATATCCACGATGCTACTTCTACCATACCAGCAATGACACGCCTGACAAATTGTCGCCAGTTGCGCTGAATGCTGGCGCTTCATTTGCGGCGGCGCTGGCAGTTGATACAGTGACACGCCGCACCGCCCTGGAACGGGCACAGCGTGCCGCGCAAGATTGGAAACTGATTGTGAGGGACAAATGCCTGGAGGCGCTGAAACTGGAGGACAATGAAGCTGAGCTGCGAATGATTCGCGCCCAAAGACTGGCCGCATGGAGTGAATTGGCAATGGCCTCCGCCTCAACTGCGATTGGCAATGAAGACCTCATCGCAGAATTCCGCGCATTCGCGGCAAAGCAATTCAATGCCGCATATCAACTTCTAATCGGCGGCAAGCCGCCAAAAATAAAATCAACCGAAGGGAAGGCCATAATTGCCCGCACCATGCCAGGTCCAATAGGACTGGGCTGCATCGGGGAGGAACTGCGTCCGCTGGCAAAGGAGGCAATGGGCTATGCGTGCAATGAATACTGGTGCTTTGACGAATGCGGCACCAACTACTTCTATTTTGACGGCAAGCGCACTGTATTCCAAGTTGCATTGGCAATCTGGAGCACGCGTCCATACGGTGTTCACGAAACGAAGGACGGTCTTGCTAGGGAATTGCAACGCCAGTCAAAGTTGGCTGAACTGGTGGTCAAGGCTGGCCTGGCTGCAACAAAATAGCATATCAATAAGACTGTGATGTGCGCAAGCAACAAGCCATGTGCTAGTACTTAATTGATTTAATTCGTTAACATCTGCATTGTTCTTTTGGGCTGTATTTGCTGCGATTTTCGCCTTGCGTGCGAAAGCACGCGCGGCTCAAATCGCAACAAAACATCTCCAAAACTTCAACGCACCTGTATTCGAATTAAATCAATTAAGTACTAGGAAGGCACAAGCAACTGTGACGATAGCGCCGCGACATAGAAC
>JAFYGL010000665.1 GCA_017543165.1 Victivallales bacterium
GCCGCATTGAAGGCCGCCGAGGCCAAAGTGGAGGTCTGCAAGGCAAACATATCCCAGGCAAATGCCAGCATTGCGCAATGCAAGGCCAGGCTGACCTACGCGAAGAACAACTTCGACCGAAACGAGGCACTTTTCAAGAAGGGCGTGGTCACCCAGGACACATACGACGCCGCCAAGAGTGACATGGAGGCTGCAAACGCCGCGACCACAGCCGCGGAGGCCAACCTGGAGGCCGCCAAGGCATCGTTGCTGGAGGCGAACGCAAACCTCATCAAGGCCCAGGACGACCACAAGAACACCACTATATATTCTCCAATGGACGCGCTGGCTGGCGTCACAAACAAGACTATCGGCAACTATGTGACGCCCTCCACAGGCACACTGGTGACGCTGATTCAGACCAATCCAATGCGTGCCAGGTTCTCCGTCTCAATGCATGACTACCTGGCGTTCCAGGTCGGCGAGGTCAAGGATCCTGAAATCAAGATGTACTTGGCAAATGGCACGCAATACCAGCACCAGGGCAAGATGGAACTGGTGAACAACGAAATCAACAAGAACACGGACACCATACAGCTTTTCGCCAACTTCCCCAATGACAAGGGAGTGCTGGTCCATGGCAGCACAGTCAGCATGCACCTGCATTTCCGTTCGCCCCAGAAGAAACTGGCCGTGTATCCATCCTGCGTGATGCACGACACGGCGGGGCCCTACGTCTATGTGGTGGGAGAAGATGAAACCGTCACGCGCCGCAATGTGGCTCTGGGGCTGGCCACGTCGGACTGGCAGTTCATCGTGGATGGCCTCAAGGAAGGCGAACTGGTGGTCAAGGACGGCACGAACAAGATCATCCCTGGCGACAAGGTCAAGACAACTGAAGAAGACACAGTGAATCGGGAGTAAGCGCAATATGTTCTCAAGAATCTTTATTGAACGGCCCCGCTTTGCCGTAGTCATAAGCATAGTCATGGTACTGGCGGGCATCATCAGCCTGCGAAAGCTGCCAGTGGAGGAATATCCGGAAATCGCACCGCCCACCTTGTTCGTCTCCACGCAATATACGGGTGCCTCGGCGGAAGCAATCTCCCAGACCGTCGCCATCCCCTTGGAAGATGAAATCAACGGAGTGGACGACCTGCTGTACTTTTCATCCACCTGCGACAACTCGTCAAACTACCAGTGCCAGGTCACATTCAAGTCAGGAACTGACACGGACATGGCACTGGTCAATCTGCAGAACGCAATCAAGCGCGCAGAGGCGAAACTGCCTGCCGAAGTCAAGAAACTCGGCGTCAATGTTGAAAAGCGAGGCAATGACATGCTCTGCGCCATCGCCTTCACCACAAACGGCCAGTCACTTGACCTAATGCAGCTCAACGCATACGTTGACGCCAACGTAAAGGACGCAGTCGCCCGTCTTGACGGCGTTTCCAATGCGACTGTCATGTCCTCCCACCAGTATGCGCTGCGCATCTGGATGGACCCAATTCGCATGGCGGGCATGGGCATCAGCACGCTGGACGTAATGAAGGCAGTGGAATCACAGAACCTCAACGCGGCGGCTGGCACCATAGGCGCTGAAAACGCCAACCGCTACGTGAACTACAAACTCAACGTGAAAGGACGCCTCACCACGGCAGAGGAATTCGGAAACATCGTCGTCAGGCAGGACAGGGAGGACAACTCCATCGTCAGGCTAAAGGACATTGGACGGGTGGAAATCGGCGCGGACAACTATACGGGCGAAGTGTTCAACGATGACAACGAGTGTATCGGCATGGTCGTGTATCGCCAGCCAGACGCAAACTCCCTGGCCACAATGAACAGTGTCAAGAAGGAACTGGACACATGGAAAGCCCGCTTCCCGCAAGGCGTCAACTACAATGTGGCTTACGACCCCACTGAATTCATCGATGTGACCATGAAGGAAATCGTGCAGACGCTGGTCATAGCACTGGCGCTGGTGGTGCTGATCACGTATCTGTTCCTGCAGGATTGGCGCGCCACCTTGATTCCCTCGCTGGCAATCCCCGTGGCCCTCGTCGCCACATTCACATTCATGCTGGCGCTCGGAATGAGCGTGAACGTGCTGTCCATGTTCGGCTTGATTCTGGTCATCGGCTCCTTGTGCGACGACGCAATCGTGGTGGTGGAGAACTGCCAGGCGAATCTTGAACGCCATGACGACATAACGCCAAAGCAGGCGGCCATCAAATGCATGGAGCAAATCACCAGCGCCATCATCGCCACCACGCTGGTCACCGTGGCGTGCTATGCGCCGCTGGCGTTCTACAGCGGTATGGTAGGCAGATTATACCAGCAGTTTGCAATCACAATGTGCATCTCGCTGTGCCTGTCCACATGCGTCGCAATGACACTGTCCCCCGCATTGTGCGCGCTCATACTGCGCAAGCCAGGCAAGCCCCACTGGGTATTCAAGCCATTCAACCTGCTGATGGACCACAGCCGCAACATCTACCTGTTCTTTGTCAAGATGCTTGTGCGCCGCGCACTGATAACCGCGCTGCTTTTCGGCGGCATGTGCGCCCTGCTCTACTGGTTCAGCCAGAGGACGGCATCTTCATTCCTGCCTGACGAGGACAAGGGCGTCATCATCATGAACATCGAACTGCCCATGGGCGCCTCCCAGGCGCGTACAGGCAAAGTTCTGCGTGACTTCCGCAGCAAGGTCAAGGGCATGCCTGGCATCAAGTCCGTCTTCTGCGTCTCAGGCTTCTCAATGCTGTCTGGCAGGGCGGAAAACACGGGCATGGGCTTCATTCAGCTGGAGCATTGGAACAAGCGCAAGAGCAAGGACTTGTCCATTGGCAGCCTGCAACGAAAACTGCAGGGCATCGGAGCCTCCATTCCCTCTGCGCAGCTGACATTCTTCACGCCGCC
>JAFYGL010000666.1 GCA_017543165.1 Victivallales bacterium
CCAAGGAACAGGCCACGGCGACGCTGGCGCTGCTTTCGCCTGACGTGGCGGGCGGTACGCTCAAGGGCATACAGGCCCTGTTCGCGGGAATGGTGCCCGCCTCCATCACCGAGCCTGCCATGCGCGAGATATACGCAAAGTTGATTGCCTTCAGTTTCATGGTGTGCAACCTCTTCTTCCCGCCCTGCCTGGTCGCCATCGCCACCATCTGGCGTGAAATGGGGAGCCGCAAGTGGGGATGCATTGCCATTGGCTTCCAACTGCTGGTGGGCTATTGCCTGGCATTGGTCTGCTTCCGCTTGGGCGTTTTCCTCCGTGCGGGCGCGTCCTTCGGCATTGGCCAGATTGCAGCAGTCATCGTGATACTGTTCACACTGTATGCGGTGTTCCGCCCTGCGCCAAAAGAAGATAAAACGGAGATAAGCAAATGATTGCAAACATTGTCATCGGTCTTGTCATTGCAGTGCTGTTCATCCTGGCCGTACGCCACATCCTCAAGAAACGCAGTTGCGGCGATTGCGGCTGCGGTTGCGGAAAGGATTGCCACTGCAACAAGAAATAAGAGTTCCTGAATGCACGGCTATTGGTCGTGCACCCAGGACGCCGGACTTACGACGCCCTAGACCTGATTATTGCAGCAAGCTGCCATTTGGAAGTCCGGCGTCCTGGGTGCATGGCCTGTACTGTATGCATAAAATCAATTTGATTACTTGATTTTTCACTAAAATACCCAACATCCAAACATCAAAAGAGAGGAGAAGACAATGAAACTGAACAAATTTGCAGTTTGCGCATTGAGTGGAATGATGCTGGCTGGTGCCGTCATGGCAGCAGACGAGGCACCAAAAGAGGCAGAAAAGGAAGAGCGTTCCGCCTTGATTCCATCTTTGGAACTGAGCATTGACCACACATCCCGCTACATGTCCGAAGGCAATGTGGGAAATCCCGACCCCATCAACACCATCAGCCTGACTGCGGAATGGGGCATTACCGACAACTTCGCGTTGCATGTGGGCGGCGTCGCAATCATTGATGAAACAGACGCCTGCGGCAACAACGACAATGTTGAGGAATGGGATTGGCTTGCTGGCTTCACATTCAGCATTCCCGAAATCAAGGGCATCGGCACGCTGGAATTCAATTTCGACTACATCTACTACAACTATCCCCGCGACAAGGACCACAACTACACTGCCGACACCAAGGAATATGAAATCGATGTCAATGCGACGGACTTGTTCCTTAGCCCTGGCTTCACATTCGTGCATGATTTCGAAAACGACGTCATCAAGGGAAATGTGAATGTCACCTACGAGCAGAAACTGGAGAAGATAAGCGAGCAACTCTCCTTCGAGTGCCCAGTGGAACTGTGGTGCGGCAACCACCAATACACGGGAAGCACCAGGCACACTGCGGTGTACAGCCTCTGCATCCAGCCAACACTTACTTACGAGATAAACGAGCATTTCTCCATCGGCACATACGTCCAGATGGGCTGGGCTCTTGACGGCAGCGTCCGCCGCGACTGGAAGGAAGACGAAAACAACAACGCCTTCAATGTCTGCTGGGGCCTGAACCTGACAGCCAACTTCTAATCACAAACGCATTCTTTTATAACGCAGAGGCGCAGAGGCGCAGAGTTTTTTAGATTTTTTTCTTGAAACATCCAAGAAAATTCTAAAACCTCTGCACCTCTGCGCCTCTGCGTTAAAAAGCGCCTCTGCGTTGTATCAGGACATGCGGAGGTCAAGGGAGTATGGAACCTGCGCAGTTGAGGCGTCGAAAGGAACTCCATTGCGCCTGGCTTTTTCCGCCTGGATATACAGGTACAACTGGGATGTGGAATTTTCGCCTTCGCGTATATCTGGAACGGAAATGCCTCCATTCTCCATCAGCAGGGCCTCTGCCGCCTCCAACTCGCCTGTATAGGCCAGTGCGAATGATTTCATCAACTTTATCAAAGGCAAGGCGGTGAGTTCTGCTGGCAACGCCTGTATGAGTTTCTTCATCAGCGGATATGCCTCCAGTTGCAGCATCATCTTCAGTGCTTCCTTTATGAACGAGGCGTCGTCCAATGAGCACATTCCCGCCTGGAAAATCAAGTCTGCCGCCTCCTTTAAACGATTCTGCCTGCAACGCACATTCGCCATTGCGTGCAGCAGATGCGGGCGGTCTGTCATGGGGCCTGCCAGTTCCAATTCCTGTTCCGCACGCTCCAGGTCATCGCGCCTGAAGTAGTTCAGCGCCAGATGGTAATGCACCTGGCTGCCTGGCTTTGCCTCCTTGAGCAGGGCAAACCACTCGTCCGAGACCTGATATGATATTGGCCTGGCATCAGGCAATGCCTTGTTCCGCAGCAATTCCAACCAAGGGTCCTGCTCTTCGCCCAAATTGCCAAAGTCCAACTGCGGGCATAGTTTCCCGCCAATGCGCTGTTCCTCCAATGCACCCCAGCCAGAGCCTTGCATGATGATCTCACCCTTCTGCAATGCGATTTCATCGTGGCTTTGGCGCAGAAGTTCGTCCAATTTTGCTTCTGGCATCATCTTGTCAATGGCAGCGGATGTGCTGTCTATTGCCATTTGCCAATCGCCAAACACCTTTTCAGGCGGCATAGTCAAGGAACCATATCCCTCAAGCCACTCCCAGGCGGTCCTGGGCGGCATGGGCAGACATTCCTGCTGGGAACGAGCCAGGCCCGCCTGCACCTCGATATAGCTGTCCAATCCAGGCCCCAGCAGTTTTTTGTTCCAATGCCGTCCACCCTGGGACTGTCCCCACACAAACAACTTCCTGCCCCTGAGACGCCTGGTGGAAACATGGCAGAAGCCATATCCGTCAGGATAGAACACGCATTGATATGGACGCTGCGTTTCGGGTATGTCATAGAAGTGGTCTTTCACATACTGGAAATTGGTTGGATATGTGCCATCGAAGCCCTCTCCTAATGGCAATTCCACTTTAGCCAGCGCGTGGGAGCCATTTTGATACCAGTTGGAGAAGGCAGTCCTGGCGGGCACAACCACCCTGCTGCCCTTTATTTCTGGCAGTGCGACATTGCTCCACCAGTACATTGGAACCACATACTTGTTGGGATTCCATATTCTGCCGCGAATGAACAGCATGCGTGAATCTGGCGGCAGAAAGCAGTCATACTGGAAAGGCGTACCCCTGTCCCGCTGGTATTCGTATATTCTCAGCACGGGATAGTCATTGTGATGAATTATTGCCGCATAGCGCGGGGAGCAAGTCTGCTCATCATGCCCGCGACGCCCGCAGTTGAACTCCACGCCGCCTGCGAACCAGGCATTGCGTATGGCGAGATTGCAGGGAATGAACGCGGTGTTCTCCAATATCAGGTCGCGATTGTTCTCCTTGTCAAATAGAGACCACAATCGCCCGCCCAATTCTGGCAAAAACACCGCCTTTAGATATTGGTTCTCCAGCACGGCGGCCTGAAAACTTATGCTTTCCTCTGGTGTGTCATAGCTGTCTTGCATTGTATAAGGAAGCCCATCCTTGAACATCCCATACCCGATGAACAAGCCATCATCCTCTGCCAGCTCCGCAGATATTTCAGACTTGATCAGCTCTCGCACCGCAGGAAACCAGGAAGATTTCCCGATTCGGTGTCCCCGAATGCGTATATCCTCAAATCTTAGTTCAGACATAA
>JAFYGL010000667.1 GCA_017543165.1 Victivallales bacterium
ACTTGCATGGAAAAATCAAGGTTAAATAAATAATTTTTGTCCGCGATTTATTGCGCAGAGCAAAATGTGTGTCTTTAGTTTGAAAAAAAGGTGTTCTTGAGTATAGTATCGCTGTTTTTTCCTTGCTCCGCAATGGTGCTGGGGCAAGTGTAGTACTTGGACACCCGAACAGACGAAAAAGGGGGTGAAAAAGAAATGACCGACGTAAAATGCCGTAAAGGTGAGCCTATCGAACGCGCCCTCCGTCGTTTGAAGAAGAAGATGGACAAGGAAGGTACATTGAAGGAACTCCGCAACCGCAGGCACTATGAGAAGCCCAGCGAGGTAAAGAGGCGTGAAAGCCGCCACCACTAGTGTTTGGCCGTTGATTGAAGGCGTCAGCTAATTTTTGGCTGGCGCTTTTTTTTATGGACTTTCCATATATATTATGGCAACTTTAGAGATGTTCTTGGAAGTTGAAAAGTTATGAAGTTGTCAAATTACATAGTGGCGTCCTTTGTGCTGTCGTTGCTGGTGCACTTGGTGCTTATGCTTTCGCTTGCGGAAGTGAGGATATCCTCGCCGTTGCCCGTGAACGGCATTGCGAAGCGCAAGCCCACCCGCATCACAATATGGCCTTCCGTGCCGCCAGTGGAATTGCCCAAGCCCAAGCTAAAGGCAGTGCAGAAGGGCAAGAAGAACAATGGCTTGCAGGAGCGCCTTAGGGCAGACAGCGAAACGGAGATACGTGAGATATTCGAGAAGGAGCATCTGGCCCAGGCCGCGCCGCGTGCTACCGCGCGTTTTGCTGGCATTGAGAAGGCGAAGATAATGCCCAGGCTCCCCGCGCCTCCAAAGCCGAAGAGCGCCACCGCGCCCAGACCGCAGATCACTGAAATTGACGTGTCAAAACTGCCGCCTGAAAGAATAGGGGACAGGATTGTGCTGCCAAAAGCCAACAGGCAGGAGGTGCCTGACTTCAATCTGCCAAGCCTCTTGCCAGAAGGACCCTTGACGCCTGGCGCTGGCCCGACCTACGACGTGGGCCTGAAGATAAATCCGCCACGCTTCAGGCCGCCTGCAATAATCCCTGAGGACGAGCCTGCCGCGGCGGGCGCAGTCTCCGCATTGGACAATGCCAGGATACTGGAAGGCGTAGGCAAAGGGCAGGACGCCAACTTGGAAACGGTGCCTTTCGACCAGTTCGTAAACTCGCGAATAGTGGTGAAGGACACGCCTGACGGCGGCTACTTCATGCTCCAGCTCAGCGCAAATGAAAAGAGCGATTCCGTCAAGGAAATACGCAAGGACGTTATGCTGATAATCGACAAGTCCTCCAGCATCCCCCATCGCAAGTTCAATGCATTCAAGGATGCGGCGGCCACCTCCCTGGAATATCTTAATCCCAACGACCGTTTCAACATAGTCACATTTTCAGACAAGCCGCTACCATTTGCGACGGGATACGTGCCTGCAACACCTGAGAACATCAGCAAGGCGCGGCGTTTTGTCTCAAGGCTTGCAAAGGGCGGCATGACAAATTTGTTCGACGGCTTGTACCCATTTGTCAAGAACACAGAAATAAAGGACAGCAGGCCCCTCAATATTTTCCTGCTCACCGATGGAATTTCCACAGTCAACATCTTCAAGGATGACGACTTCATCAGAATGGTCACTGACATCAATCCAGGGCATGTCTCCATTTTCCCGTTCTGCGCAGGCGACGAGACAAACCAGGATTTGCTGGATTTCCTTGGCTTCCTCAACAGGGGAAGCTGCTACCATGCGGACAAGTTGCCTAACATCAGCAAGAACCTGACTGGCTTCATCACGGAGCATTGCAACCTGCTGATACGGGATTTGGAATACATCGCCGAAGGCAGCGTGGCGGACAGCGTCTATCCCCGCAAGCTCCAGCACCTCTACAGAGGAGGCAAGGTCACGCTGTACGGCCGTTTCCTCAGCACAGACAAGGAACTGGTGATAACTTTGCTGGGCAAGGACTATTCCAACACGACCAGGGACATTGTCCTGCGCTTCAATCTTCCCAACTGCCGCAGGACAGACGCACCCATTGACAAGCAGTGGGCCGCCACTAAAATCCTGCATCTGGTGGCGGACAGGACACTTAGCACCGACGCGGCGCATAAAACTCGCTGCACTAACGAAATAAAGGCGCTGGCAATGAAGTTCTCCTTGTCAGTGCCGTACTAGGAGAAAGGATTGGTCAATATGAACAAAAGCCCATTGATTGTGGCAATGGATCTGGAGGGTGTGCTGGTACCCGAAGTTTGGATTTCCGTGGCGGAAAAGACAGGCATCGAGGGATTGAGGCTGACCACCAGGGATATCTCGGACTATTCTGTGCTGATGGCGCACCGCATGAAGCTGCTGAAGGAGCACAACTTGAAACTGAAGGATGTGCAGGATGTGATTTCCACCATGGAGCCATTGCCAGGCGCGGCGGAGTTTGTGGCATGGCTGCGTGAAAGATACCAGGCGGTTATCCTGTCCGACACATTCTATGAGTTCGCGTCGCCCCTCATGCGCAAACTGAACTGGCCCATGCTGTTCTGCAACTCCATATTCCAGGATGAGGAGGGCATGATTTCTGGCTACAAGATGCGCATAGACAATGGGAAACGGCACGCGGTGCTGGCGTTCAAGCAATTGAATTTCAGGGTGTTCGCCATGGGCGATTCATACAATGACACGGCCATGATTCTTGAGGCGGACTGCGGCGCGCTGTTCCGTCCCTCGGAAAAGGTGGTCAGGGATTTCCCGAACCTTCCTGTCATGAACGAATACAGCCAGGTGAAGGAGGCAATACAGGCGTTTGCCTGAAGTGTGATATGCCATCCCGCAAGGACATAGTCCATTTCAGTGGAAGTTTTGACGCGGAGAGCCGCGAGGCATTCCGCGCGAAGCGTGAGAAGCATGGCTTGAGCCGAAATGCGCTGGCAAAACTGCTGGGCGTGGAGGGAATCACCATTATGCGCTGGGAGTGCGGGCCGACTGTAAAGGTCACCGACATGGCCAGGAACATAATAGACACCTTCCTGTCAGGCGGCATTGACCAGCGCCTCAACGGCACAGCTGTTTCCGAGCGCAGGCTCCGTGTGCCGAAGCCCATGCTGAGGCGCATTGAAAGCCTGGCAAGCGTCTATGCGCTTTGCGAGGAGTTCCCTGAAATGCAATCCGAGATGGTGAATGCCATAAATGGAATTGTAGATGGTTTGAAAGATAGAGCACAGTCGGAATTAAACTGGAGGCATGACAATGGATGATATTACTGCTTCAGCGCAAATAGCGTTTCGAGTTAGAGAGCTGCGCGACATCCTGGACTTGACAGAGGATGACGTGGCAGCAAAACTTGGTGTGGATGTGGCGCAGTACAGAAAATACGAGAGCAATGAGAATCATATTCCCATTAGTCTTCTCAACAAACTGGCTGAAATATTCAAGGTCGATTTCACGGTTCTGCTCACAGGAGAGGCACCCCGCATGGCAAAGTATACCCTGGTCAGGAAAGGCGAGGGCGTGAATGTGGAGCGCTTCAAGGGATACAAGTTCCAGTCCCTGGCGTACAATTTCAAGAACCGCACCATGGAGCCCATGCTGGTTTACCTTGAGCCCAATGAGACCGAGGACAAGGAGCCCGCTCTGGTGCAGCATGGCGGCCAGGAATTCAATCTGTGCCTGGAAGGTACTGTCAAGGTCGTTGTTGGAGACAAGGAATTCCTGTTGAATCCAGGAGATTCCCTGTACTTCGACCCGTCGATACCACATGGCCAGCGCGCAGTGGGTGGACCGGTCAGGTTTGTGACCATCATTAACAATTGAGGCATTTTAGACAAAACTATGTTAGAGAAATATTTACCCAGGCAGGATTTCACGTCATACGAGGACTTCAAGGCGAACTACCGCGTCATTGTGCCGCCTCGCTTCAACTTCGCTTATGACGTGGTCGATGGTTGGGCTGCGGAAGATGACAGCAAACCCGCTCTGGCCTGGCTTGACGACCATCGCAAGGAAGTGCAGGAATACACCTTTGGCGACATGAGCCGCATGTCCAACCAGGCGGCAAACGCCTTCAAGAGGCTGGGAATCGTAAAGGGCGATGTTGTGATGCTGGTGCTGAAGCAGCGGGTTGAGGTTTGGGTTTGCATGCTTGCTTTGCACAAGATCGGCGCAATCGTGATACCCGCCACGTTCCAGCTCACCGAGCATGACATTGTGTATCGCGCCCAGGCCGCCAACATCAAGATGATTGTCACCGTGGATGAGGCAAGCATAGTCAAGAACGTGAATCTTGCATATCCAGAGACGCCCTCCGTGAAGATTCGTGCCTGCGTGGGCGACAACATCCCAGAGGGCTGGCTCGACATGCGCAAGGAAATACGTGAAAGCTCCATAGTCTGGGAGAAACCCCAGGGCGACGCATATCCATGCCTGCATGACACCATGCTGATGTACTTCACTTCTGGCACCGCTGGCATGCCCAAGATGATTCTGCATGACTATACGCTGCCCATCGGCCACATTGTGACAGCAAAGTACTGGCAGCGGGTCGAAGAGGGCAAACGCCACATGACCGCCTCCGATTCAGGCTGGGCAAAGTTCGCCTGGGGCAAAATCTACGGCCAGTGGATGTGCGGAGCGGTGATTGCCGCATACGACATGGACAAGTTCATTCCAGACAATATGCTGCGCGCCATTGAGAAACTCAAGCTTCACAGCTTCTGCGCGCCGCCCACCATCTACCGCTTCCTCATCAAGGAGGACTTGACCAAGTATGACTTCTCCAACATAAAGCGCTGCTCCATTGCTGGCGAGCCTCTGAATCCTGAGGTTTACAACCAGTGGCTCAGGATGACTGGATTGCATTTGACGGAGGGCTTCGGCCAGTCCGAAACATCTGTGCTTATAGCCAACTTCCCGTGGTTCCCAGTCAAGCCAGGCTCGACTGGCAAGTTCTCGCCTGTCTATGACTTGGAATTGCTGGATGACAACGGCAAGCCCTGCGAGGACGGTGTGGTGGGGCACATTGTCATCAGACATGCCCGCAGCCAGCGCCCAGTGGGCCTTTTCAGGGAATATTTCAAGAATCCAGAGGCAATGGCAGCCGCCTGGCCTGTTGATGACTACGATACAGGCGACACCGCCTGGCGCGATGGCGACGGCTATATCTGGTTCGAGGGCAGAAGCGACGATGTCATCAAGTGCTCTGGCTATCGCATCGGCCCATTTGAGGTGGAGAGTGTCCTTATGGAGCATCCTTCCGTGCTGGAATGTGCGGTCACCGCATATCCCGACCCCATGCGCGGCGAGGTCGTCAAGGCCACCATCGTGCTTGCGCCTGGACGCGGCTACGAGCCCAGCCAGGAACTGGTCAAGGAACTCCAGGTATTTGTCAAGAATGGCACCGCCCCCTACAAATATCCCAGGATAATCCAGTTCGTGGACAAGCTGCCCAAGAGCATTTCAGGCAAAATCAACAGAAAGGCAATCCGCGAGGCGGACCTGAAGGCCCTGGCTGAACAACAGGGCAAATAATCGCTCTATTGTGCGCCCCGCTTGGTTAATGCAGGGGCGTGTGTTTTCTCTAGTGCAACCTGAGTGGGCGCTGTTCGGCGTCCACATTAAAAACAAGGAGATAGGATTATGAAGAACCCCGGTTGGGTAGATTTGCAAGTTAATGGCCATAATGGCGTGGATTACAGCGATCCAAATCTTACGGCGGACGGATTTCTGCGCTCGGCTGAACAACTTATGGCCGCGGGCACGGAGGTTTTCTTCCCTACGATAATCACCTCGCCGCTGGATTTGTTCCGCCGCAACGGGCGCATCATATACGAGGCGGTGGAAAAGCATGGCCTTTTGAAGAATGTGCCTGGCCTGCATTACGAGGGGCCTTTCATTTCTCGCGTCGCAATTGGCTCGCACAATCCCAACTGGGTGCAGACGCCTACAAAGGAGGCGGTGGATACTTTGCTGGACACGGCGCCTGGATACGTTAAAATCGTCACAATCAGCGCAGACGCGGAAGGTGCGCCAGAGGCAATCAAGTACATGTCCCAGAAGGGCGTGACTGTCAGCGTGGGACATCACATGGCCACATACCAGGATGTTAGGAATGCCGCCGACGCAGGCGCAAAACTGCTTACGCATCTGGGCAATGGCCTTCCGAACATGATTGACAGGCACCGCAATCCAATCTACGCAGGCTTGGCAGAAGACCGCCTGACCGCAATGCTGATCTCCGACGGGCACCACCTGCCTGGCGAGTTGCTGAAAGTCATGATCCGCTGCAAGGGCGTGGACAATGTAATAATCACTTCCGACGCATGCAATGCCGCTGGATTCCCGCCAGGAGAATATGACGTTCTTGGCAACCATGCCATCCTCACGCCAGACGGCAAGTTGTACAATCCCGAAAAGAACTGCCTGGTCGCCTCCGCCTCCACAATTAGCATGTGCATGAATTTCCTGGAGAAACTGGGGCTCTACACCGAGGATGAACTTGTCCGCATGGGACGCACCAACGCCATGAACATGCTGCACTTGCAGTGATTTCACAAATGCGTCGCAAGTTGACATTTCTGCGCCTGCCAGCGCTGGCATTGCTTCTTGCATTGCTGGGCATAGGGGCTTACCTGCGCTTTTGCGGCAACAATCCCTGGCCCAGGAACATAGATGCGGATACAACGCAGTTCTCATCGCTGGCACTTAGTTTCAAGACGCTGGATCCAGCCGTGTCCTACTATGAACACGAGATGAACATACTGGGCAGCGTGGTGGAAATGCCATACGAGTACCATTACCTGAAACGTCCATACCAGCTGGTGCCCATGCTGATGGAGGACATGCCGCAGGTGGTTTACTTTTCCTCAGACGGCAAGCCGCTTCCAAACGACGCCCCAGTTGAATCCATCGCCAGAGTGCAATATACAATGCGCCTTAAAAAAGGCGTCCTGTACCAGCCGCATCCCTGCTTTGCCAAGGACGAGCATGGCAATCCCGCTTATTTTGGAAAGGAATTGAAACTGCCTGGCAAGTGGCGCCGTCCTGCCGACTTTGCATTGCAGGGCACACGTGAACTGACCGCGGAGGATTTCAAGGTGGCTCTGACCAGGCTTTGCGACCCCTCTTTGGCCTCGCCTGTGTTCTCCACTCTCAAGTCTTTCATCGCGGGAATGGATGCATGCTCTGCCGCCATAGCCGCCGCCCCTAAACCCTGCGACTACAGGAACATTCCATTTGAGGGTATGGAGGCCTTGGACAAATATACGCTGCGCCTCAACCTGACAAGAAAATACCCCCAGGCCGTCTATTGGCTTGCCATGCATTTTTTTGCGCCAGTGCCCTGGGAGGCTCTGGCGTTCTATGCACAACCTGAGGTGGCCTCCCTTGGCCTCTCATTCAACTTCTGGCCTGTGGGCACTGGCGCATTCATGATGGACACATTCGAGCAGGACGCGCACTTGCTTCTGGTGAAGAATCCCAACCACCGTCCAGACCCGTATCCCAGCGAAGGCGAGGAAGGCGATAGGGAAAAAGGGCTTTTGGCTGACGCAGGCAAGAACGCCCCATTCCTGGACAAGCTGTACTACCTTTTCGAGGCGGAAACTGTCCCCGAATGGATAAAGTTCACCCAGGGCTACTATGATTTGTTCCAATTCACCGAAAGCACCAATGACACGCTGGACGGCATCATGGAAGGGGCCTCCGACCTTTCTCCTGAAATCAAGGCAAAGGGCATAAGCCTGGTGACCTCGCCCCGTCTGGTGTCGTACTACTATGGCTTCAATATGCTGGATGAAACCTACGGCGGCCTTTCTCCCCGCGCCACCAAACTGCGCCGCGCAATTTCCATTGCCATTGACACGCAGACCTACATTGACATCTTTTCCGCAGGGCATGGCATTGCGGCAGGGAGCATCATTCCGCCAGGCGTCCCTGGCGGCACTATGGACAGCCAGTACTTCAACAAATACGTATTTGCCGACTGGAAATCCACTAGAAGCAGGCGCACAATCCAGGAGGCGCGCCAGTTGATGGCGGAGGCTGGCTATCCAGACGGCATCGGCGCAGACGGCAAGCGCCTGCAACTGAACTATGACAATTCCTCCACTGGCGGTGCCAATTTCAAGTCAAAGTTCCAGTGGCTGAAAGGCAGGCTGCAAATGATTGGCATTGACTTGATTGACAATGGCAGCGACCTGAACCGCTTCCGTGACAAAATCGCCACGGGCAATTGGCAGTTCATGCGCAAGGCATGGGTGGCGGACTATCCAGACCCTGAGAATTTTCTTTTCCTGTTCTACAGCAAGAACGGCCATGTCGCCAGCAAGGGGCGTGGTCCAAATTACACGAACTACAGCAATCCCGAATATGACAAACTGTTTTTGAAGTTGGAATGCATGGAGAACTCGCCTGAGCGGGAGGCGCTCATCCGCCAGGCAAATGAGATTCTCATGCATGACGCACCCTGCATCTGGGACAGCTATCCTGTAAGCTATACGCTTGTCCAGCCTTGGCTCAAGAATTTCAAGCCCAACGAAGTGGGCAAGACCTATATTAGATTCCGCCGCAAGGAACCACGCTCAAATTAGAAACTGTGGTAATTGTTCTCTTGGCGAAATATTGCGTTTAATGCAAAATTGTTACAGTTTTGTGACAGAAAAACATACTAATAAAGCCCACTGGCATTGTCAGTGGGCTTTGATTTAAGTAGGAAAATGTGGCGGAGAGAGTGTCGGTTTTTGATATGCTTGAGGCATCTGGTGAAGAACTCAAAAGTATCCTGTGCGACTACATTTACGCCCAAAAATGACTTTGCTCCAAATGTGATACCATGTGAGTTTGAACCTCTTTTTGTGCCCAAAGTGTGATACCCTGTGATACCCATTTTGACACTGCGCGGAAGTCTTCCATTCTGTTGGAAAACACTGAATAAGGTACATCAGGCAACGGTCATTGTCAAATCCGTTGGCTTAATTTGCTACTTGTTTTATTCCAAATGATGCATTCCATCATTGTTACAATTAAATATATGCTAATTTATATTAGCATATAAAACAAATCTCTACTTTTTCCACCTCCGTATGCAAACGAGCATACGGAGATGGATTATTATGACTTCAACAGGTCTTTTTGCTTCTAAATAATGTCCTGTCCATACGAGGTTCAATCTTCACTGCTGCGAGTTCACTGGCTACATAGAAGGCTTCATCATTGGCTTCTTTCGTTCCATCAAGAGGGACGGCATCCTTGATTTCCACACCATGCTCCTCACACATCGCCATAAGGTCACAATCCTTGAACGCTGTCCAATCCTTCATTTTGCCGTGGACTATCTCGTTTGCCTTGTCTTCGAAAATTTCCTTGTCATACCTGGTTTCCTTGGGTAGAAACATGACCACCTTGTATCTTGGAGCCTCTTTTGACAACAAATCTCTCACTCCAATATAGCGTGGCGATGTATTTGACTTGTCGGCTCTCTTCTGGAATTTGCACAGGTCTGCTTGTGTTTGCAGAAACACATTATTACTACCACCTTGATTATACTGTCTCGGAAGTGTCATTTCATACAGAAGCATCGTACCAGCACCATTGCTCACGGCCATTTGGATTGATTCCTCAATTGCATCCAGCACTTTACAGTCTACTTGTGTACCTTCCTTGACGCGAATCTCCTTCTCATTGTACTTGTTTTCGGTCGTAAATCTCTTTCTCATAATCGCTTGTCTCCACTGGTTGAATTATCAATACAATTATATAGACAAGCAGTGCAGTTGCTTTCTATTCGATATTCACCTTAATTAAGGAGTTCAACTATGGAGCAGGAATCCATCAAAACAACCATCTATCTTCAAGCGATTATCACAACAAACGCAGCACCAGATTTTTCGTTTTTCAAGAAGATTGCTGACCTACAAAACCAGGCTAACCTAGAATCGGCCCCTAAAGAAGTCTCGCCTCTG
>JAFYGL010000668.1 GCA_017543165.1 Victivallales bacterium
ACTTTCTGCATTCAAGCGAGCCATAGTCAGCTGTGCTCCGCATCTCAGGCTGCATGGTCTGCACAAGCTTATCGGTGTCAATGCCCAGGACATCACCGCAGTTGTTTCCTGATGGTCCCTGTTCAGGATATGATGAGCCTGCCGCATACAGCCACACCACCGTTGCTCCCTCGCGCTCGAAACGCTCCATCAAAAGCTGACGCCTCTCTTTGCTCAAAACCAGGGTGGGTAGCATAATGTAGAGTTTGTGCGCGGGAACGCTGATGTCCTTGTCCAGCAGGTCGTTAATCGTCAGGCTGCGATATGGAACTGCAAGCCTGTTGAAATGGCGCATTATCCCACCGCCCATGGCGGCGACGAAAACACCGTCTGCATCGGAGCATTTCGCATAGTATATGCTGTCAATGTCGCTCACGACCGCAGTCTCAAAAGGCGTGGCGCCCTTTACGGGCGGCAGCTTGTCCGTCAATTCCCTGTATTCCCTGAGGATGTCATGCATCGCCTTTTCGTGGTATGCCCCGCAAAGATTGTCCAGCCAGTAGCTTAAGGTCCCCGTGGCTAACGTCATTCCGAAGGCTCTGTCGAGCTGCCCCACGCTTTCAACGGCCGTATCAGGGAATCCCGCGTAGATTCGTCCGTTGTTATGCTCGTTTGGGCCGTATGCCAGGCGTGAATCCTGCTCCACATAAATCATTTTCCCGTGGAGCAGCCAGCTGTCCCAGGTCTGCATTATGTAGTCGCCCATGCCAGTCTTGCGGTTAAGGTAGCGCGATGGCGCGTGAACATAATCGACGTATGGCGACTTGACCGCATACCAGAAGCCGTTGTGCCCGCTCATTGGCAGAGGATTGGTTGAATTGCAGCAAAGCTCGTTGTTGTATCCATAATATGCGCCGACCAGCCATTTGCCGCCAGTCTCGCGCTTGATGTACTGCCCCAGCGTTGAAATGGCCTCGCCGAAGACCCTGTTGCGGAAGTCGTACCAGTCAATGACACGGCGGTCCTTGTCCGCGTCATAAAGGATGCCGACTGAGCTCTTGTACATACATTCGGTGGAGGGCATCTCTATGGTTTCAAAAGTCAGGCCTTCCTGCCCCCAGGCCTTTGCCAGCTTCTCATTTGTGCCGTATTTCTCGCGAAGGTAGCTTCTGAAGGTGTCATAATCGCCAGGAGCATAGCCCGCCCAGGAGCGCTGCTTGTTAGCGTCATGGTTGCTCCAGAACCATTCCAGATTGCAGCCCGAGCCGAACGACACGCTGCATATCTGGTCAGCATAGCCCTTGGATTTCACGTGGTTCACAAGCGCCTTCAATGGTATCTCCGCGTCCTGCAGCCATTTCTTGGAGCCAAGGGCCTGTGCGTCAAGTTCGAAGCGGTCGCGCTTGTGGTTTCCATAGTGTACTGACTCCTCCCTGGGATTCTTGGCCAGCCACCAGTCAGGCATGTCTATGCGTACAATGATGATGATGACGGCATTGGGATTGAAGGTCAGAAGCTGGTCGATGTCACTGTCCAGGCTTGAGAAGTCAAAATTGTCCTCGCCCTTCCAGTAGTCAATGAACCTGGTGCAGCAGCGGACATACCTGTAGCCGCACTTTCTGGAAAGCTCATTGTTGGGCGCGTAGTTGGCGGAAAGCACGGAACTGGTGGGCCAGAACATTCCGTTGATGCGCTCATCGCCGAACTGAAGATACGGCCGCCCCTCGCCGTGCAGCCTGGCCATTTTGAGCTGCGGCGCCTTTTTCGCCTGGTTCTTGATCTCGGCAAGGGGGGCGTTGCCCGCAATTCCCACATAATCGTCCTTGAGATAGAGCCTATATTCAGGTGCATCCCGCCTGGGCATAGGATAGCTGATCTCGCTGACTCCGCCGACTTTCCAGCTCGCGCTGCCCGGACTTATCGGCAAATCCATTATCCGTTCCTTGCCCTTGCCGTCAACTGTGGCAAAGCGCATCCTATCCAGAGGCATCACTGGAAGGGAATCCACGCGCACCTTCATCTTGCCTGGCTCGGCGGAAAGCAGCGTCAGCTGCCCGCGTGGACCGCTGTAGCTGTATCCTATGCCCAGGTTCCAGGGCTTAGTGTGCTTGGCGTCGCCAAGCTCCACAACTGGCTTGTCATACACCTCGGGTATTCCGCTGTCGGTGTTGTCCGTGGTGTTGCACTTCCAGGTGCTGTCCGTCTGGAATATGATTTCCTTGTCTTTCAGCTTTATGTACCCGTCGGCCAGCAGTCCCGCCTTGACATTTGCGTTGTAGACGCGCACTCTTATATGGTTAGCGCCTGGCCTGAGCATATTGGTTATGTCGAAATGTCCTGGCATGCGCCAGGCGCTTGTCTTGCCTGCATAGCGCCCGTTGATGTAGAACCAGCTATAGTCGTCCCCCAGCGCTGAAATGGCGGCATATTCTGGGGCGGAG
>JAFYGL010000067.1 GCA_017543165.1 Victivallales bacterium
CTGCCAGGACAACTTAGGATATACGAGCTGGGGCGGCTCTTTGAATGAAATGAACATTCCAGCACTGGCGCTCATAGTTGCAGGCGCGCTTGCCATGGCGATGCACATCGGAAAGCTGCCCGCCCGCCGCCGCAGGACGGCAATCATGGAGGCATGCAGCCCAGAGGAGCTGCTTGGGATTCTCAAGAAGATAAAGCCAGCGGCCTCCAATGCCGCCCTCTACAAGGATGTCCGAGAATCCCTGGAAAGGAAGCAAGGCATAAGGATGACGGATGAGGAGCTTGAACGGATTAAATCCGCTCTTCTGCTGCTGAACGAGCGCTAGCATTCAGCATTTTGACAGGGATTTGTACAAATTACATGCTTGCGTCCTAAAAATCGCATTCTATATTTGCGGCATCTGGACAAAGCTCCAGCTGGTGACATATGCCCAGAAATACGAATTGTTTGTCATGAGGTCAAAAATGAAAAACTCATTGTTATTGTTGCTTTGCTGTGCTGCACTTTATTGTCAGGATTTCACACCTTTGCTGGAGCGTTTTGATCCAGGTCAGGCTCCGATCGGGCAAGTGCTGGAGCATGGTGCCATTGCGCCTGGAGAGGGTATGGAGAGCGGAGCTCTGAAGGCAGTCGCCAGTGGCGTGCATGAATGCTTTTACCGTATTGAACTTAACTTTAAGGGTAGTAAGTCGTATGCGCTGGCGTTCAATTATATGACCTCGCCTAAATTGTCCAATTATCTCACGTATGTTAACGTGACTTATCGCAATGCTTCCGGCGCAAGGATTGGCGCTGCATTTGAAAAGCGTCTGACTGCCTCCAAGCATTGGACCCACAGGCGCCTCACACTGGAGGCACCCGATGGCACAGCATCGGCCTTGCTTGAACTGAGTCTGGACCGCAGAATCCCAAAAGGCGAGTATGCTCTGTTTGACTTTCTGCGCGTGGCGGAGATAAAGGACAATGTGGCACGCGGCATTGACATCGGCGAATTTGACACGGACTTTGAGATATGGAAGTTTGACAGGCATCTTGTGTTTGACCATTTCTGTCTTAAGGATGGCGGCTCCATAGAGACGGAATGGCGCAAGGCAAAGTTCGGCGAGACATTTTTCAAGGCGGTGGGCAACGGCTCCCCCATGCAGTATTCCATGATGATTGAGAACCTGAAGGTTTCGGCCTTGACCAACTATGCCTTCACCGCCTGGATTAACAGCTCTGCCGCATTTTCGATGCGGACCTCAAACATACTCATCTTCTTCTATAAAGACAAAAACTTCAAGGATTTGGGCGAATCCAGATTGTATCCTGCCTCCAGCAAGAACGTGAAGGAATGGCGTGAAATAGTCCATAGCTTCACCACGCCGGAGAACTGCGAGTATCTTTGCATTGGCCTGAATATGCGCAATGTAAGCGAAAAAGATGAGCTTCTGCTGGATAGGATGAGGCTGGCGCGCATTGCGGACAACGCAATGCTGGACTTTGAAATCGATCCTGACAAGAATGTGCTTTTCGCAAAAATCATCGCCACTGGCGAGCTAAAGGGCAACAAAGACCTGGCGCCTGTGTTTGTGATCAAGGACAGCAACGGCAAGGAAATAAGGCGTTTTGCATCAAAGGCATTGCAATTTGATATTGACCTGAAGGAATTTTCCGATGGGGAATACGCGCTTGAAGGCATAATAAAGAAGCCAGACGGCTTGGAGATGAGTACTGGAGCAAGCAGGTTCGGCGTCTATAAGAATCCATCCTGGCGCAATGAGCTAGGTGTGCAGAAGCCAGATATGGCACCACCTGCGCCCTGGCGCAAGCTGGAGTACAAGGAAGGGAAAATCCATACATGGAGTCCTGTCTTGAGCTTTGACAAAGGCGGCTTGCAGCTGCTGGATGTGGAGGCTGATGGGCGCAGTCTGCTCAAGGCGCCTGTGCGTTTTGTCTGCGATGGCAGGGAATTGCTGTCTAGTTTCAGGCAGGCGAAATGGGAAATCAAGCCCAGCATGGCGACGTGCGTGGCTGCACTGGAGAATGAAGCCTGGC
>JAFYGL010000669.1 GCA_017543165.1 Victivallales bacterium
CCTGGAGTGGATGTCATCACAGGCAACATCAAGGCCAACTTCCCAACGCGCATTGCCTTCAAGACCACATCACAAATCGATTCACGCACGATCCTGGACGGCAAGGGCGCGGAAAGCCTGTTGGGCAGAGGCGACATGATATTCAAGTCAAATGACGGCATGGACCAGCGCAGAATACAGTGCGCAATGGTGACTGACCAGGAAATCGAGCATCTGGTGGACTTCTGGGCCGAGCAGGCCGCCGCGCCAGCCAACTTCGAGATAATCAAGACAGCCGAGCCGACAGAGGATGTACCCGTGGAGGAAGTAGATGAAGGCGACGACCTTATGAAACGTGCCATTACCATCATAATAGAGGACAAGCGCCCCACGGTGAGCTACCTGCAAAGACGCATGGGCATCGGCTACAACAAAGCCGCCACGCTTATCGAAACACTGGAGAAATACGGCATCATCAGCCCGCCTGATTCCCAGAAGCGCAGGCAGGTTTTGTATAGTTCAGTGGAGGAGGCTCTCTCCGTGATCGAGTGACTAGTAGGATTTTAATAATCAGAGGACTACGTTTATGAAAAGCGCAGATGAGTGCCAGACAATGTTCAAAGGTGTGACTTTTGGTTATTATGCCCGCAATGGGTATTTTTCATCACAAGCGGCAAGAGACGAGGTGGACAAGATTGCGTCATTGCATATTCCATGGGTCTGCCTGGTCGTAACAGTGATGGAGGAGACATTCTGCAGTACACGGCAATTCCGCGATTTCTATATGACGCCAGGAGATGATGAACTGCTGGACATAATTGGATATTTGCATGAGAAAGGCATTCGTGTAATGCTGCGTCCAATGCTGGAATGCTGGGATGGCACCCAAAGATATCTGATTAATCTTCCAGAGGGAACTATTTTTCCTGACAGGCCATTTCACTACCGCACACAGTGGTTCGCCAACTACGCCCATCTGACCAGGCATTACTGCCGCATCGCCTCCCGTACTGGATGCGAAGGCTACTGCCTGGACAGTGAACTCAACCAGCTTGCCACAGCATCTCAGGACTGGCTAAAAATCATCGATGTTGTACGCAGTAGCTTCAAGGGACATCTTACAAGTTCATTCATTAATGTAGAACAATTTAAGCAAAAGATGGAAGCCGACTCAAACTTCTGGTTCTACGCACTGGATTCAATAGGCTCCAGCCACTATTACCCATCCTCAGACAAGGGGGGAACCACGGTGGATGAGATGGTCGCCTATCTTCAGCCAACTGTTCAGAAGATTGCAGCGTTCGCAAAATCCTACGGCAAACCATACTACTTTGGAGAAACAGGCTGCGCCTCAATGATCAATGCCTCACGCCACCCAAGCGCCTGGTATGACGACCCTGAGCATCCAGGCTATGACGGACAGGAGCAGGCGAACTACTTAGAGGCTGTAATCCGCTCATACTCATCACAACCATGGTGGCATGGTTTATTCCTCTGGAAATGGGATGAACAAAACTACCGCGAGCAATTCCACAATGATCCAGCGGGAGACAAGGGATTCACCATTTATGGAAAACCCGCGGCACAAGTTCTAAAACGCTGGTGCGACTATAATTAATAATGCTCTATTCCCCCATAATGGTAGCTAAACAAGGAGTCCCGTAAAGACGGCGCATTCAGGAAAAGTTTTATTATGAACTGTTTTCAAGTAAAATTGTTTTGTGTTCTGACGTTATTTATTGCATTGGTCTGTCTTCCTGGAGCCGAGTTCAGTTTTGCTGAAAATGGCAAGGCACAATGCCTGATTGCCCTGCCAGACGAGCCAGGAAATTTCGAGCGTGATGCAGCTGATGATTTACGCATCTACCTTGGCAAAATGACGGGAGCGGTATTTACCGTGCTTCCTGAAGCAAAGATTCCCGCTGGGAAAAGCGTAATTTACGTAGGGCAAACAAATTACGCGAAAAAACAGAATATTGCTTTTGAACAGCTGTCCGCAGAAGAATGGGTGATTCGGCCTGTGGAAAACAACCTGATTCTTTCAGGAGGAAAAACAATTGGCAGCTTCTATGCAGTCTGGAATTTACTGAACCAGTTTGGCTGCTATTGCCTGACCTGGGACCAGGATGCAATTCCAAGTTATAAGACCTTGCGCCGCAATATTCAGCCTGTTCAACGCAAGCCTGTTTTTGCTGGTCGTTTCATCTACAATCGGTATCCACCTATTTTTAAACACACAAAGGCTTCTGAACAGGTAATAAAGAATTTCGTCAAATGGAAACTGAGAAACGGACTGAACGGGAGGCATAATGCACTGGACAACCAATGGGTTTACAGCGCACATTACATCTCGCATTTCCCAAGTTCTCATTCGCTGAGCCTATATGTGGATCCTAAGCTGTTCAAGGAGCACCCAGAATACTTTGCCATGAATGAAGCAGGCAAGCGTTTCGCGCCAGTGCGGTTCAATTACGGGGGCAGTCTATGCATGTCCAATCCCAAAGTTGCTGAGATTACGCTGGCTTCACTGCGCAAAATGATCCAGAAAGACAGGGATACACTGCCAAAGGAAAAATGGCCGTCAATCTATGATATTTCAGAACTCGACGGCATGTCTTACATCTGCAAATGTCCAAACTGCAAGGCAATCATTGATGAAGAGGGTGGAAACAGTGGTTTGCTGCTGCGCTACATCAATGAGGTGGCCAGGGGAATCAGGAAAGAATACCCTGACATCATGATACGCACCTTCTGCTACGGTTTTAATACAGGCAAGGCCCCCAAAAAGGTATGTCCAGAGGCCAATGTCATGATTCAACTATGTGACAAATACTCTGTGAGCGACCCGTTCCATCCGCTGTCTCATCCAATTAACGCAGGACAGAGGGAATATTTCAACAGCTGGCATAGGATTGCCAGCCGACTTCAGGTCTGGGATTACTGGAACCGCAGCAAGGAGCCGCATCCAGACACGATTTTTGATTCACTACAAAGCGATGTTCGATTTTTCCATAATCTGAATGTGACGGACCTTTTTCTTGAAGCCTCACGTGGCACGCATTCGCCTCAGAGCTTTATAGATCTCAGTTATTTTGCTGCAGCTCAGCTGATGCTTGATCCAGAGAAAGACACCGAACAGCTGGCGGACATTTATTTCAAGTATTATTACGGGCCAGTGGCAACGCCCATGCATAAACTCTTCAACGAAATCCGCAATGGCATGCGCCAGCAGGAAACACGGCAGACATCCCAAAAGACCTCACATTGGCAATATCTGACTCCAGTTTTCGTATGCAATAATTATATTGAGTTGAAAAAACTTTCTGAATCGTTTCCAGAAGGCAATATTTACCGAAAACGTATAAATGCAGAACGCCTGCCTTTCATCTGGTACACTTTGGTCAAACGGGAATCCTATCGTAAAATCTTCAAGGAACATGGAATAAATGTGGACGACTTGTTTTCCGAATGGCGTGCTCTTGTTGATGAATATGTTCGCCGCTATCCCTGTGAAACACCGTATGAGAAATCTGGTTTTGATGAAGCCATTGCCCAAATCTACTTGAATGTTCCGCGTCCTGAAAAA
>JAFYGL010000670.1 GCA_017543165.1 Victivallales bacterium
CTTTCATTGAAGGTCTTGGCATTGACCCGAAGAACGAACGTCGCCGCGGCTACCTGATTCAGGTATTGCACAAGGCGCAGGAAATCTTCGGGTACCTGCCCCGCGAAGTTCAGGCATTCGTGGCAAAGAAGATGTATCTGCCCGAGGCGGCAGTTTCAGGAGTGGTGAGCTTCTACAATTATTTCACCACGGAACCAAAGGGCAAGTACTGCATCAACGTGTGCCTCGGTACTGCCTGCTACGTAAAAGGTTCAGAGAAGGTTCTGCAGGAGATCGAGCGTGTCCTGGGCATCAAGGCTGACACCGTTCCCACGGAGGACGGGCTGTTCTCCATTTCCGCGCTGCGTTGCGTCGGAGCCTGCGGTCTGGCGCCAGTCATGGTTGTCAACGGCAAGGTTTATGGCAAGGTAACCCCCGCAAAAGCGGTGGCAATAATCAACGAATACAAGGCAAAGGGCTGATAAATGAACAGGATCACATCACAAAAAGACCTGCTTGCCGCCTATAATGACAGCAAGAACAAACTAGCTCTGCGCTGCGTGAGCGAACACGACATCAATTCACAGAAGAAAGACATACTCTGCTGCGGCGGTACTGGCTGCCACGCCTCCAATTCCCAGGAACTCATCCAGAACCTGCGGGACCTCATCAAGAAAAACGGGCTTGAAAACGACGTACGCGTCATCCAGACTGGCTGCTTCGGCTTCTGCGCACAGGGGCCAATCGTAAAAATCATGCCTGACAACGTGTTCTACGTGCAGGTCACTCCAGACGATGCAAAGGAAATCGTGGAGAAGCATGTCATCGGCAAGCAGCTAGTGGAGCGCCTTCTCTACATCGAGCCAATGCTGAAGGAGCGCATACAGGACTACGCAAAGATGTCCTTCTACGCAAAGCAGCAGCGCATCGCATTGCGCAACTGCGGCCTCATCAATCCAGAGGACATTTCCGAGTACATCGCCGCGGAAGGCTACCAGGGACTGGCAAAATGCCTGTTCGAAATGAAGCCTGCGGACGTGGTGCAGGAAGTGCTCAATTCAGGCATCTGCGGGCGCGGCGGCGCGGGATTCCCCACTGGTCTCAAGTGGCGCATCGCGGCTGGCGTCCAGGCTGACGAGAAGTACATCGTCTGCAACGCCGATGAAGGCGACCCAGGCGCATTCATGGACCGTTCCATCATGGAAGGCGACCCCAACAGCATCGTCGAGGCAATGGCCATCGGCGCATACGCCATCGGCGCACAGCACGGCCTGGTCTATATTCGCGCTGAATACCCACTGGCAGTCAACCGCCTGAGAATCGCCATTGACGAGGCACGGGAATGCGGCCTGCTGGGCAAGAACATCATGGGTTCCGATTTCTCCTTCGACATCGACATCAAGCTGGGCGCAGGCGCCTTCGTCTGCGGCGAGGAAACGGCTCTAATCCACTCGATGGAAGGCATGCGCGGCGAGCCCACCACCAAGCCACCGTTCCCCGCCAACGTCGGCGGCGGCTACTGGGGCTGCTCAACCAACGTGAACAACGTGGAGACATACGCCTCCATTCCAGTCATCCTCCGCAAGGGAGCACAGTGGTATGCCAAGATCGGAAACTGGCAGCCTGAACTGGATGAGAACGGCAACTTCAAGAAGACCATCAGCGGCAACGCAGGAACCAAGGTGTTCGCCCTGGCTGGCCAGATCAACAACGTGGGCCTGGTGGAAGTCCCCATGGGCACCACCCTCCGCGAAATCATCTATGACATCGGCGGCGGCATCGCAGGCGGCCGTGAATTCAAGGCAGTGCAGACTGGCGGCCCGTCTGGCGGCTGCATCACCAAGGAAAACCTTGACACGCCTATCGACTACGGCTCACTGGGACGCATCGGCTCAATGATGGGTTCAGGAGGAATGATCGTGCTGTCAGACAAGGACTGCATGCCCGCAATGGCAAAGTTCTACCTTGGATTCACCAAGGACGAATCCTGCGGCAAATGCACACCTTGCCGTATCGGCACACGCCGTATGCTGGAAATGCTTGAGAAAATCTGCGATGGCGAAGCGGACGAAAACACGCTGGTCGAACTTGAGAAGCTGGCCAACACAATCCGCGACACCGCACTGTGCGGACTGGGACAGACAGCCCCCAACCCGATTCTCAGCACCCTGCGCTATTTCAAGGACGAATACATCGCACACGTCCGCGACAAGAAATGCCCTGCTGGCACATGCCAGAAACTTTACACGCTGGTCATCACCGACGCCTGCATTGGCTGCACCAAGTGCGCGCGCAACTGCCCAGTCGGCGCCATCACAGGCAAGCTCAAGGAGAAGCATTTCATTGACAAGACCAAGTGCATCAAGTGCGGCGCCTGCATTGACGGCTGCCCGAAGAAAGCAATCGTGAAGGAGTAAGGGGCGAAAATGAGCAACTATACAATCACAATTAACGGAAAGCAGGTTTCCGTTCCAGCAGGCTCCACCATTCTTGAGGCGGCCAGCAAACTGAACATAAACATCCCCACCCTGTGCTACTGCAAGGATCTTGGCTGCGGCGTAAGCAACAAGCCAGCATCCTGCCGTATCTGCCTGGTTGAGGCCACTGGCATACGCGGCCCTCGCCGCATTCTGGTGCCCGCCTGCGCCACGCCCATCAATTCTGATGGCATCGAGGTGTTCACCAACTCGCAGCGTGCCTTGAACGCGCGCCGCACAGTCCTTGAACTGCTCCTCAGCGACCACCCGAAGAACTGCCTTACCTGCGCAAAGAACCAGGAATGCGACCTTCAGAGGCTTGCCCAGGAATTCGGCATCACAGACATCGAATTCAAGGGCGAGATGAACCAGTTCCCAATCGACGACTCCAGCGAGGCCATCATGCGCGACCTTTCCAAGTGCATCATGTGCCGCCGTTGCGAAACCGTCTGCAACAAAGTGCAGACAGTGGGCACCCTCACAGGAAACGGCCGCGGCTTCAATGCAAAGGTTGGCACAGCCAGCATGATTCCTCTTGCTGACACATCCTGCACATTCTGCGGCCAGTGCGTGAACGCCTGCCCAGTCGGCGCCATCACAGGCATAAGCTACGTCAAGAAGGTATGGGCCGCCATCAACGACCCAAGCAAGACCGTAATCGTCAGCACAGCGCCAGCAGTGCGCGTCGCAGTGGGCCAGGAATTCGGCTTTGAGCCAGGCACCCCCATCACAGGCAAGCTGGTTGCTGGCCTCCGCGCCCTGGGCTTTGACAAGGTGTTCGACACCAACTTCGCAGCCGACCTTACCATCATGGAGGAAGGCCATGACCTGATAGAACGCGTCAAGGCTGGCAAGAACCTGCCAATCCTGACATCCTGCTGCCCAGGCTGGATCAACTTCATTGAGCACAACTTCCCAGATCTGCTCCACATCCCATCAAGCTGCAAATCACCGCAGCAGATGTTCGGCGCCATCGCCAAGAGCTACTATGCAGAGAAGATCGGAGTGAAGCCAGAAGACCTCATCGTTGTTTCAGTCATGCCTTGCCAGGCGAAGAAGTACGAGGCGGCACGCCCCGAATTCGCGCCTAACGGCGTCAGGGACATCGACTACGTTGTCACCACACGCGAACTGGTCAAGATGTTCCGTGAAGCAGGCATCAACCTGGCCAACATGGAAGACGACAAGTATGACAGCCCTCTGGGCGAATCCACAGGCGCAGCCGACATCTTCGGCGTGACTGGCGGTGTTCTCGAAGCGGCATTGCGCACAGTCGCCAGCGAACTTGGCGGAAAGGACTTGGCGGGCGACGCCATCAACTTCCGCGCAGTGCGCGGCCTGGACGGCATCAAGGAGGCCACTGTCGAGCTGGCTCCTGGCGTCAAAGTCAATGCGGCAGTATGCTCTGGCCTGGGCAATGCCCGCAAGGTGCTGGAAATTGTCCGTGAACAGCCTGATCGCTTCCAGGCCATCGAAATCATGGCCTGCCCTGGCGGCTGCATCAACGGCGGCGGCCAGCCCTTCCTGCATGGTCATCGCGACCTGCTGGAGAAGCGCATGCAGGGTCTGTATGCTGAAGACGCAGGCAAGCCACGCCGCATGTCCCATCAGAATCCAGACATCAAGAAGCTGTATGAGGAATACCTGGGCACACCAGGCAGCGAGAAGGCACACCACCTGCTCCACACCACATACCACAACAAGGAGAACTAAGTTTCTCTAGTTGTTAAACAAGCCCCCGCTGTCTTGCACGGCGGGGGCTTGTTTTTTATGTGGGCGCAGATGTTTGCGTGGGCGCAGAGGCGGCGCCCACTCAGGTTGCCTTGGCGGAACCAGGCATAGAATTATTGCAACAGTCTTATCAGCGTGGCGGACATTTGCTTTAGACGTATCCTGCCCAGGTCGCGGAACTTTTTCCCGTCTGCGCTTAATTTCACATTCGGTGTTCTAACGCTGGTGGTAAGGTTCAATAGCCAGAGGGAATGTTCATTTAGTATCGGGAACATCCATTGGTCATCCGTTAGCACATGCCGTTTCAGGCCCAGCATATTCAATATGTTCTCAATGGCCAGGTTCTGCTCGTGCTGCGTATGCCACCATAGAGTGCCCAGCAAGGCGAATTGCGCGCCATTGGGCAGTTTTTTCAAGAATGCGGCTGGCTTGCCCGATATGCCGTCAGAACCGATTATGCTTGCATCCTCAGGTAGCGATTCAACGGGGAAGAAGCCCAGGCCACAGGCGAAGTTGTCTATGCCAGCCACGGAAATGTATGCATCCCGCTGTTTCGTGCCAGACATCGCGCCGATGTAGTCGGCAAGGACAGTGCACTTCTCCAGATTTTCGTCATAGCGTGGCAGCACAGGAAGGCAAAGTATGCGGCCGCCCTTCTCCAGGAACGCAATGGCCTTCTTTTGCTCGACGGCGGACATGATTCCGCAGCAGGGCAAAATAAGCGGCAGCCTGGCATTGGCAGTCTCCCAATTGCAGCCGATGTTCTGAATGCCAGATGACAGGAGCGTCGTGCCAATTCCCCTTTGAATGAACCAGGTCATTGAACTAGGTTCGACGCAGGCGTCATCATTCAGGCTGCCCCATAGATAGGAGGAATCCATGCAGTCGTTCTGGATATAGGTCTGCACCTCCGCAACAGGCTTGTCCGATACAAGGTCAGGATATTTCTCCAGCAGTTTGCCGAAGTCCTTGAGAACCTTATATGCCTTGCGCGGCCTGCCATCAGGCGAGATTGGTGCGCAAAAGTCATAGTTGTCCGAGAAGCGCCCCTCCCTTTTGATATTCGGTCCACCTGCGAAAATGTAGCCATTCAATCCCCTCATGCCCAAGGCGAGATGCATCTTGAGGTTTGCCTCCAGGTCTTCGGGGCAGCATGGAGGCCAGTCCGCGTATGTTCCGAACTGGAATTCCAGAACGGAAGGCGGATTTCCCATAAGCCTGAGTATCTGCATTGAAAGCCAGAAGCGCATGAAAATCTGTGGTGTGGGATTGTTCTGGGCGAATTCCTGCCCCAATGTGTAGTAGTGGTCGCTGCCTAGTAGCAACTTGTCTCCATATTCCGCTTTGATGTTCTTGAAATACGTATTCATGCCCGCATTGCCCGCATTTATGCTGTATAGGCAGGCTGCGCCATATTTTTCAAAGAGGCCTATTAGCCAGCGTATATATTCATCGCCGCATTGTGTGTAGAATTCAAACCAGTCCTTGTTCCAGAGCCACTTTGCATGGCCATTTGCGGGCTCGTCCTTTGCAGAGAAGTCGGTGAATGCGCCGTGTTTTGTGCCGTAGCGCTTGTTTGCCGCCTTCACCGTGCCGAACTTTTTCTTCAGGAATTGCGGATAGCGGCCATTTTCCTCGCCAAATTGCGCATACGCGGAACTAAAGTCATAGTCCCCGTTCCAGATTTGGAGGCCATATATTTCATTGTCAGGCTGGAGCATTACCACAGGGCCGCCGTTCTTTGCCGTGTATTTTGCAATTATCGGGCAGATATGGCTGAAATACCGCTCCACCTTCTCCATGAACAGTGGATGAAGATAGGTGACTGTCGCCCCCTTGCGGATGTAATTCCCCTTGCGGTCATTGGCAAGTATCTCAGGATATTTTTCCACCAGCCATCCAGGAAGGCCACCATGCCTGAATTCCGAATACACATAAGGGCCAGGACGCAATATCACGCCCAGCCCGACATCCGCGGCGGTTTCCAGAAACTGGCTTATATCGGTAATGCCATCGCCTTCGTCAAAGCGGAAAACACCTTCTTCAGGTTCATGCACCAGCCAAGGGCAATAGGATGCAATGCAGTTGCCTCCCGCCTTCTTCCATAACTGCATCACCTTCTTCCAATTGGACTTCGGCACCCTGAAATATGGTATTTCGCCACTAAGAAGTTCACCATGCCTGCCATTGATTACAAAGGCATTGTTTCTGATTTCCAGTTGCATTATCGCCATGCCTCCTTGTCACCACTGCGCCTCAATGGCGGCCTCGCCTGCAAAAACCTCATTTGTTCCATCTGCGGTAGCCAACTGCGTCCTGCCGTAGTCGCGTGACGTGTCCACGCCAAAGCCAAGCCCCTCTGGCAATTCAAAAGTGAAGTTGCCAGACTTTACCTCGTCAATGGGCTGTTCCAGCCATTGCAGGAATCTGTCCTGCACCAGATTGTTTGGTCCCAAATGGTATTTTCTGCCATCGCAAATCAAGGAAGCCGAGCAAGGAGCGCCACCCAGCATAACAGGGATACGCACCTTCACATTCTTTGTTCCTGGCGGTACGCAAAGTTGTTTCTTTATGGAAACGCCCCCGCGCGGCGCCTGCAAATAGCGGAAACCGCCTACGGTGAAGGGGCCATGGTCATAAAGTAGGCTGGTATCGGGGAACTGGCAAAGAAGTCCATCGGGACGCGCAAATCTGTAAATCGCGGGCACCAGGTTCTCCTCCCAGAAGCCATACAGGAAGCATACCGCAAATATGGAGACCATGCCGCACAATGCCAGTGCAAGTCCTTCCTCACGTTTAAGTTCCTTTCGCCTTGCAATCTTGTCCACAAGCAAATCCAGCGCATATCCTGCGGCAATGGCCATCAATGGCAGGCTTGTTATGCGGAAGCGTGCCAGGTTGTAGAACAAAGCCGTGGCAAACCATCCGCAAAACAGCATGTACAGGAAAAACAGGCATGGCGCAAATTGGGGATTGCGCTCACGCCAGGACTGACGCTGCCCTTTCAGCAAAAACAGCAAGCCCAGGAAGGCAAGGCTTCCAGTAATGGCGAATGGCGGCAGAACAGAAAGCCATGGACACGCCCTGCCCTCATGTTCAAGGGACACGTTATTGGCTATTTCGCGCCTATCCCAGAACAGAAGCGCGGCACGCCATTTCAAATCCAGGAACACCAGCGGCTCGCGCACAGCCCAGCGCAATATGTTGCTTGCCATGCTTACGCGCCCGTCCTCTGGGCGTGTCTCGTCTTGTGCAACCCACCTGCTATAGGTAAGGGGATATTCAAGGCCGCCAGGCGGCGCCTCTGGCGTGTTTCCCAGTGCCAACACCTTGCCACCTGCCGTGGAGGCACCGCACCAGCGTCCAGCATACCTGTAATTGCTCATTGAAAAGGGTAATTGCGGCAACTCAAAGAAAAACACCATAAACAAGACGACAAGCACCACTCGGGCAATCGCAACTTTTTTAACATTGCGAACAAGATAGAACGCCAGCATTCCAGGCAGGAAAAGCACTGCATTTCCGCGCGTCAAAGTCGCAATGCCCAGCAACTGGGCCAAAAGCACCCAATGCCCATCATGGTTCTTTTCCCACGCGACAAGAGACAGCCACAGCAGCAATGCAATCCAGAAACTCTGCAATACCTCGAACAGCATGAACGGCGTGTAGAACACATGCATCCTGCTGATTGCCAGAATAAATGCCGCAAAAAGCCCAGCCCTGTTTCCGAAGAGACGCTGTGCTGAAAGGCCAACCAGCAGGCAGCCTGCCGCGCCAAGCAAAATCTGAATAGCGATTGCGGCGGCTATGCCTTCGCCGCCAAACAGCCTGCAAAACGGCAGGAAAATGCTGTAGTAAAAGGGCTGGTAGTCAAAGTGGTCTGGCCAATTGCCTGAGGATATCTCGCCAGCCAGCCTCAAATATGTCGCCATGTCGGTCAATGGCGAAGGCTTCTGCACCGCAGGCAAGCCATACATTTGCACCGATGCAACAAGACGCAATAACAATGCCAGCAATACCGCCAGCAGTAAAAGGCACTTGTATGGCTTGTCCTTCATGAAATAATTATAGGAAAACGGGGCGGAACGGGGCGGAACGGGGCGGAACGGGGCGGAACGGGGCGGCTAAAGCCGCCCCCTCCAAAGGGCCGCCCCCTCCAAAGGGCCGCCACCTCCGAAGGGCCGCCCCCTCCGAAGGGCCGCCCCCCTCCGAAGGGCAGCCCCGTTTACAACTTGTCGTCCTCTTCCAGGCCGATCATGGTCTTCCAGCGTGGATTCTTCCTGGAGATATCCAGCGAGAAGAGGCGTTCAGTCTCATTGACTGGCAGATTGAACACCTTCTTCTTCAGGATATGGGCAATCCAGCGTTCCAGCTTCAGGACCAGGAGTTTTCTGCGCAGGCGCCCCTGCATGTCCCTGTTAAGGATGTTGGGCAATGTATTGGTGGTTATTATTTCGTCCACAGAGGCGTCGTTCAGGTTTTCCTTGACCTCGGAACTAGAGTAGAAGTGCGTCACCACGAAGATGATACGGCTGGCGCCTGCCTCCTTCAGATGGCGGCAGCATTCCACAATCGTGTTGCCAGTGCGCACCATATCGTCAATGACGACGATTTCGCGTCCCTTGATTTCCTCCAGGGAAGTGGGGCTGTTCTCAGCCGCCTGAATTGCGACCTTTCTTTCACCGCTGCGGACCTTGTCCATCAACAGCAATTGTGGTTTGAGCGGCATCAAAAGCTTGCCCGCCTCCTCGCACATGCATTCATACACTTCCCTTACAAAGGGGGCCGCACCCTTGTCAGGTGCGCACACTATAAAGCCATTGCTTGGATCCAGCATCTGCTCATGCTGCACCAAATACATTGCATACAGGCTGGCTGGAGACAGATTATAGAATTTCCCGTTGAATTTCCTGTTGAACAAATCCTGTACGGAAACCGAGTGGTTGTGCACGGTCAGCACTGTGTCCACACCGCTGGTTGCAAGCAATTCAGCATAAAGCCGCGCGGAAAATGGCTGCCCGTCAAACTTCTTGTAGTCCTGGATAGTGCGCTGGAACGCCACATTGCCATATTCTGGGCGGGCGCCCCTGTCCTGTGCGCTATAGAACAAATCAGGCTCCACCAGTGTCACGCTTTCCGCACCGTTGTCCTTGGCGGCCCTGGCCACCAGGAAAGTGCGCATTGCCCTAGCGTTGCGGGTGAATTCGCCGCTGCCAGTAGAAACAATGACCACGTTCTTTCCCTCCAGAGAATGGCCTATGCGATGTGGGTCATCAGTCTCCCCGCAAATAAAACGAGGGCAGAACTCGCTGTTGGCAAAGTTCTTCAACGCAATCTCATCCGAGATATCCGTTTTCTGCCCCATGAAATACGCAACATCACTAGCCAGTGGATCGTCCGACACGGTGCCAACGACTACGATTTCCCCGCTCATCATTTTCTCCTTGATGCAAGTCCAGTTAAAACACAAATGATTCAAGTTGGACATAATATATACCATTATCCAAAGAGGCAAGAGGCATTAACCATCAGTTTTACATGGTTTTTATTTTCCGTCGTAGTGGCTCATCGCTTGTTTCAACTTGAGTGAGCGCACTTTGGCGCTCACATTGGAAGTTTTGAAATTACCTCGTATATTTTAACGATTGTTTTTGGGCAAGTGGCAGGAAATACTGAATCAAGGAGAATGTTGCGATGTTGAAGTTGGGTTGTGCCGAAGAAATCTTGGAAGTGCCGCTCTTTGCGGAATTGTATGGCTATGGTCCCTACGCCGACAGGCGAAACAAAGGTGTGCTGTCACCATTGTACTGCCGCGCATTTACATTCTATGACGGCAAGCAGCGGGCGATGGTGATATACAGCGACGTCTGCACCACAAGGGATGAATATGCCCGCGAACTGCGGGCAAAACTGGCCTGCGCATATCATC
>JAFYGL010000671.1 GCA_017543165.1 Victivallales bacterium
ACAGTCCACAGTCCACTGTCCACTGTCCACTCTATTGTTTCTTGTGCAGTTGTTCTTCCAGGGCGTGGAAGTGGCGTATGATTTCCAGTTCGGTGCCGAAGCGTCTGATTGGCGTAGTATGCTGTTTTTCAAAGTCGCTTAACGCCTGTTCAATGCGTGCTTGTTTTTTAGCGGCGGCCTGGTATTCCTTTCTTGCCTGACGCAGTTCCTTCTTGAAGGCGCGGACATCGTCGCTGGCAAGATAGCCCATGGCCCGTGCGTATTTTTCCAAAGCGGGGCGCACCAGCACGGGTGCCTCATTGCGCAGGCGCAGGAATTCCTGCTGCCTCTTGTTCAGCACTGCCTTGTCTCCACGCAATGCCTCGATGGACTGCTTGCTCTCGTCGATTTTCACTGGCTTCAATTCCGCAATTACATTTCCCGCCTCCACGACGGACACAGTCTCCAGCGCGGCGATTTTCTCATCCAGGCCAGACATCACCGTGCCGCCCCTGTCGCGCTGGATGATTTGCTGCGCCAGGCTTTCAAACCAGGGCTGAAAGGAAGCGCCAACAGGCAGGTTCTTGCAGACCACGTTATCATAAATATCCTGGATGTCATTGCCTTTGGAGGCGGCCTCCAGCATCATGCGAGGCATGTTCACATTCAATGTACGGAAGCATATAAGCAAGATGGAGGAATGCATGGCATAGAGACGGTAAAGCCATGGCATTTCTGGGTTCATTGGATGGCAAATCAAATCATGCCCCAATGGAACAAAGCCCTTGTCAGCCTGGGACAGCGCGGCCTGGTAGTCATAGTCAGTGAAACTGCCCTCCATCCTCATTCTCATGATGAAGGAATACGCCAGAGCCGCCGCAATGTAGTCCACGGCCGGGCCAGAGGCGGTTTTCCCAAACAATTCACGGCTGCGCCTCAGCAAAAGCACGCGCATTATGCCAGAGGTGACGCACAGCATGTCCGCCTCGTCCTTGAAACGGAATTCCAGTTCACGCTGCTTGCCCTTGGCGCAACTCTCCTGGCTTATGATTACATTGCGCTGCGGCGGCGTTTCGCATTGCAGCGTTTCATCCACATTACGCGCACATCTGTCCGCATAGCGGGACAAGGCCCTGGAAAAAGAGGCGTCCTGCGTGCTTACGCGGATACGGGTATTCTGTATGCTCTCCGTATGCGTGACGCCATGCAGCTCCACGCACCCCGCCATAATCAATATTGCAAGCAGAATACGCACTTGTCTATAGAATCTCTAGTGGTAATTGAACAAATCGGCCAGGGCATTGTTCGTCTTGGTGACCTTGTTGTAGGCACGCAATATCTTCAGGCGCACACGCACGCTGAGATAGCGCCCCGCCCTGCCCTTTGACACCATCTTGTGGGTGAGCTGCTCGGTGGAGGCCGCCACAAGGGCGTGATTCTCCAAGCCCGCCTCGCGCATCAGTGCGTCCAGGGGCTGCAAGCCATAATCCCTGTTGTTTTCTTCTTCCATTGTTTTTGTATGTTGGGCGCCGCCTCGGTGCCCACACAACAGCCTTGCCCGCTTCAGCGTTTGTTGTTCCAGGCGGGCATGCCGTATTTTGTTTCGGTCTTTTCCTTGCAGAGGGCGAGGAATTCGCCCGTAGGCTGGAAAGGAAGGAAGGACACCGACATCACTTCCTCGAACGCGGTCTGCAGCGCATTGGCCAGTTCCTGGCGCGGGTAAGGCAATTCCTTGCCGAAATGTATGCTCCCCTGATGCAGGATGCCTGCGGCGGTGCGGCGCTGAGCGCTTCCCGCAATCTTCCGCCCGTCCAGCAGTACATCGTAGCGTGTCGGGTTGGTGAAGCACACCATCAGCGCCCTGTCAACTTCATGGGGAATCACATCGTTTGACAGGCTTGCCTGGCATTTCAAAGACTGCAATGCCTTCTGCACGCACCTGTTTATCCAGTCGTATGACAGGTTGCGGTCCAGCGTATTGAGCCAATGGCCGCTTGGAAAAGCCAGCGAGTATGTAAAGTCAAAGTCATGATAGACCACGCCGCCTCCAGTTGGCCTGCGCACGAATGCGAAGCCTTCTGGCACGGCGGAGGCGCATTGAATGTAGCCAATCGAGACTGCCTTGCAATTCCAGGAATAGAAGCGCAGCAAGGGCTTGCCACGCTGGATTGCAGTGTCCAGCATTGCCTCGTCCGCCGCCATGTTGAAAGCTGGGGAATTGCTTCCGTCATGCCAGATGTACCATTCCTCTGGCGCTGGCCTGTTTGAACTGTCGAGCGCGTCTTGCATTTTGCAAATCAGAACTCGAACACGGAATCGGAGAGGCGCGCCTTGACTTCATCCAGCACGCGCTTTTCCTCTTCAAGCGTAGGAGCCACGAATGTGGCGGAGAAACGCACGAAATGCCCCACATCATCCCATGGAACAGTGCTGATGAGCTTTTCGGTGATGAGCCACTGGCTGAATTCCTCGGCGTTTGCAAAACGCATGCCGCCCTTCACGCCTTTTGGAATCTGCACATACAGGTAGAAGGAGCCTTCGGGCATGTTTGCATCAAAGCCCAGTTCGCGCAAGGTCTCCACCAATGCCTGGAGGCGGCGGCTGTACTTTGCGCAGATGGCGGGCGTGATGTTGGCCTGGTCGCCAAGCGCCTTGATGGCGGCCTTCTGGATTGCCAGGAACTGGCCTGAATCCGCATTGTCCTTGACTGTGGCGAATGCCTTGACCGCATCAGCATTGCCAGCAACCCAGCCCAGGCGCCAGCCAGTCATGTTGAAGCCCTTGGACATGCTGTGCAACTCTATCGCCACATCCTTGCCTCCTGGACGGGACAATATGCTCAATGGGCTGCCCTTGAAGTTCAGCGGCGCGTATGGCGCATCCACAACCAGGAGGATGTTGTTTTCACGGGCGAAAGCGATTGCCTTGTCATAGAATTCAGGCGTGGCTGAAGCGCCAGTGGGGTTGTTGGGATAGTTCAGGTAAATCAGCTTGCATCTTCTGCGCTGGTCTGCGCTCAGCGTTTCCAGCTGCGGCAGGAACCCATTTTCCTTCAGCAGGGGCAGATTTACCACTTCGCCGCCCAGGTACTTCGTCCAAGTTCCCATGACAGGATAGCCTGGCACGGTCATGACAGTAATGTCACCTGGATTGATGAAGCAGGAAGGCAAAAGCGAAAGAGCCGACTTGCTGCCGATGGAGTGGACAATTTCCGTGTCTGGATTCAAATCCACGCCATAAAGTTCCTTCATGTACTTTGCGGCGGCTACCTTGAATTCCTGGCAACCATTGTCCGCATAGAAGCGGTTCTCCAACTTGTCAGCCTCGACGGCCAGTGTGCTGATCACCTGTGGGAATGCCTTGTCATCAGGTTCGCCCACGCCCATGTCAATGAGTTCCACGCCTGGCTTTGCCTTGCGGGCTGCCGCCTTGGCGCGCTTGATCTTCTCGAACTTGTAGATGGTGGTGTCCTTGCCAAAGCGGTTTCCGCCTATGCGCTCCGCAAACATCGCCTGTAAATACGAATCCATTGTTATTCACTCCTTGATATTATTATGCATTCCTTCCACAGCAATCCTTGTATTTCTTGCCGCTGCCGCATGGGCATGGCTCATTGCGCCCCACCTTGGGCGACATGCGCACGATGGTGTGTCCCTTACCAGGCAGTTCCCGCTTCTCTTCGATTATCTTCTCGTTGATGTGCTGCAATTCAGCCGCCACATCCTCAAACAGTCCCTTCTGCTCCTTGAGCATCATGTTGCGGAAATACTGGCGCTGGTTTGCAACGGAATTGACAGCCTTTTTCATGCGCTCGGCTTCGTTGCCCAGTATGCCTGAGGCAAACACAGCCTCCTCGGTCTCCTTGGCCTCCTTGGTGCCAAGCATGGCCACATTTATCATTATGGCGGTAATCATCTCCTTGTCAAAGAGTTCCTTCTCTATGGCGGCTTTCACTGCCTTGGAGAATATGGAGGAGGCCACATTGTCACTCACCTTGCTGCTGTTCCATCCAAGGATTACGAACAGGATGAACTGTTCGCGGACAGTGCGGGCAACGTTTTCGTCCATGGCTATTTCAGACAATGGCGCATAGTCATCCGCACCAGCAATGGAGAACAGGAAACGATGGAAGTTGTACAGCATCCAGTCATATTCGCTGATCTGCTTGTTGAAGAACGGTGCCTTTGCAAGGATGCAGAGTGCAGGCAGTGCCTCGTGGCACTTGGCGTATGCAAGAGCCAGCAGGATTGCCCTGAGCCCCTTCTGTTCTTCCTCGGACAAGTTTTCCGCATCAGCCAGTCCCTTCAGGCAGTTCAAGTATGCCTCCTGCCTTTCAGCGGTCAAATCCTGCAACTCGGCGGCCAATGCCTCTGCTGGCTTTGCCGCAAGTTCCCTCAACAAAGAAAGTGCCATTTCCATTTCCATGTTTCCTTATTTGATTTCCAGGAAGACGGGGTAGTTTGTAAAATTGTCTATGCCGTCTTCAGTTATCATCGCCATATCCTCTATGCGTATTCCACCCCATTCAGGATAGTAAAGCCCAGGCTCTATAGTCACCACATTTCCTGCAACCAGGGGCTTTGGGTTCCTCAGGTTCAAGGAAGGTTTTTCATGAATCTCAAGCCCCACGCCATGGCCCAGGCCGTGTATGAATCCATAAGGCGTCTCGCTTTTCAGGTCGGTCTTGAAGCCGTGCGCCTTCATTACGTCGTCCGCCTTCTTGTGGGCCTCTATTCCCTTTACGCCAGGCTTCAGCATTTGAAGCACTGTGCGCTGCGCGTCGTAAACAGCCTCAAATGCCTTCTTCACAATGTCAGGCGCCTTGCCCTTGACAACAGTGCGCGTCAAGTCCCCGAAATATCCAGTTGCGCAGCAGCGCGGGAAAATGTCAATTACAATGGGTTCGTTGGCGCAGATAGCGCCTTCGCCAGTGTTATGGGGGAATGCG
>JAFYGL010000672.1 GCA_017543165.1 Victivallales bacterium
CAGTTCCCTGCCCTGTGAGACAAAGCTGGAAATCAATCCACCGCCCCCAAATTCGCACTTGCGCCCCCAGCACTCGAACAGGTCATTCTTTGCCTTGACAGGCGTCCACGGCGGCAATGCCCTGTCCTCATCCTCAAGGCCATATCTCGTGTCTTTCCAGGGTCCGCCGTTCTTGTAGTAGCCAAATTCCTCCTGGCTGTTGATAATCTCCTTGCCGTCTGGCGCAGTCACCTGGAATTTCACATCGTATGTCGAGCCAGGCGTGAGCTTGGAAATGTCAATCCTGCCGTATGTGACGGATGAATCGTCTGGAATCTCCACCGTCTGCTCATATTCGGTGCTGCCATCTTTCTTCACAAACGCGGCATGCAGTTTGTGCCTGCCGGAATTGAGCGAGTTGTTCTTATAGACGAAGACCATCTGGTCCTTGGGTATGTCGGTGTATATGTAGCTGTGGGTAAGCGCAATGGAGTTGTGGTAGTCTATGGAGTTGTGGTAGAGCAGCCCCAGTTTCTTGGATATCACACTGATTTCCAATGTCCTGTCCAAAGGCAGATTGCGAGTGCACTTCTCAGTAAAATCGCCGCCCTTCGCAAGCTTGAAGTCCTTTGAATAGATGAATGGCTTGTAGGTGTCCATCGCCTCCATCTTCCAAGTTATGTCATCATCCTGCTGCGCCTTGACGTGCAGTGCGCAGTCCAGCTTGCCGGCATTCAACCGCCCGAATCCCATCATGTCCATCTGCGGCGCATTCTTCTGGAATTTCAACTGTGCAAAATATGCCTTGTCCCCATACGAGCCATTCACGCTAGGCGCTATCTGCGTCAATTCGCCCACTCCAACAAATGTGCGGCAGATGTTCAGACGCAGGCTCCTGCCCTCCTCTGGCACGATGCCAAAGTTGCTCCAGGGAATCGCCGCCTCGAAATGCCATTTGCCATTGACTGTGCGGCTTTTGAAAAGCACGCCTCGGCTGTTCCAGTTCACGTCGCCGTCCTTTGAATCATAGAAGCCCGTACCAGAATTGAAGATGAACTGGTATATACCAGTGTTCCCATAGATGTCCGCCATGTACAACTCGATGCTGTCATCCACATAAGGCGTGCTGTCCTGTCCAGCCTGTGTGGTAATCATCGCCTTGTCTGTCACCATTCCAAGAAACAGGTTCTTCTCGTCGTATGCCAGATGCCAAGTGCTCTGCAAGGAGGAATAGTAGTTCTTCTTCGTGGAGCGGAAGCCATTGCCGCGCAGCGAATATTCACCGTCCCGAATCTCGCCATCCACATTTGCGCTGCGCGGTGCCGCGGCGAACTCCAGCGGTGCGCCGCTGATGCCGTTCTGCGCCAGGCGCAAGTATTCCGCCTGCATCTGGGCGGAAGTCAGGCGGGTTCCATTGTATATGCGCACGTCATCCACCGTGGTCACGCCAGGATTGCCAATCCAATGCTCGCCCAAAATAATCGTATTGAAGTCAGCTGGCATGATCTTGTTCATCGGTATGAGCGCACGGCTCACGCCGTCAATATGCAGTTCCAATGTCTTTTCGTCATACGCGAAGCACAGGTGATGCCATTGTCCCTTCTTCCAGTTGCGGGCGGGGAACTTTGCAAAGGTCATTGGCACCTTGTTGGCAAGATGACCGTAATAGACCGCCACATCCTGGCTGGGCGTCTTGTACAAGAAAATACGCTGCCCTGCCCCGTCGGCACAGAAGAATGTATGATACTCATTGTCCGTCCCCTCCCAGTCGTCTGGACGCACCCATAGACTCACAGTGCCAGCAAGCCTGCTCAATGCCGGCGAGGGATTGTACCTCACCTTGTAGATGCCCTTTCCATCCAGTTTTCCAATCCTCACACCCTTGC
>JAFYGL010000068.1 GCA_017543165.1 Victivallales bacterium
TGTCTCGGAGGCGTGGATTGCCATTTCAATGGTCTCAAGGTCACGCATTTCGCCTATGACAATGATGTCCGGGTCCTCGCGCAAAGCCGCCCTCAATGCATTGCCGAAACTCTTGGTATGCCTGTTCAGCTCACGCTGCGTTATATTGCAGCCCTTGGGCTCGTACACGATTTCTATGGGGTCTTCAACGGTGATGATGTGGTCCTGCCTGCTCCTGTTGAGGTGCTCCACCAATGCGGCCAGGGTGGAGGATTTGCCTGAACCCGCTGGCCCCGTGACCAGGATTAGCCCCTGCCCGTATGTGGTTAGCTTCTCTATCACCTCGGGCATCTCAAATCCAAGCTGGGAAATCGTGCGTATGTTGTTGTCAATCACGCGATATGCGCCTGACACGCCCTGGCGGTGGTGCATGACATTGGTGCGGTATCTGTTGTCGCTGCTTATGTTGTATCCATAGTCCAGGTCATGCGCCTCCTTGAAATGGGCAAGCTGCTCCTCATCCAGGGGGGACAAGTTCAATGCCTCGGAAGCCGCCTCGCTGACAATGCCCTGCCCTGGCAGAAGAAACACATGCTTGTAACGGCGTACAAAAGGCAGGGCCCCTGCGGAAATGTGCACATCGCTGCAATGGGTTTCCCGTGCCTTGTTCAGGAACGCATTCAGCAGTTCCCTGGCCTGGGGCCATTCCATACCGTCCGCGTCAGCCAGTCTTGGCCAGTCCTGCGCCCAGGGTTCCTCGCAGACCTTGTGGGAATACCCGCTGTCCTGCGTCTCCTGCGTCTCCTGCATTTTGCGAACAGGTTGCCTGCGTGGAAGCGGTGCATGCTCCGCTGGCTGTGGTTCCGCCTCGGCCATCGGGGCGCTTGCTGGCGCATCGTCAAACACGCTTTGCGGCGGGAAGCCCAGCATTCGTGCCTCCTGCCTTACCCTCTCGGCATCCGCCTTGAGCCGTTCCATGTCCAGGCAGATGTCATTGCCCTCGACTATGTCCACAAACAACTGCAAGTCCGCAGTCAAGCCGTTTTCCTCTATTGCCTCCATCACGGCGATGCACTGCTCCTTGGAAAGGATGCCCTCTCCGACAGCGTGGAAGCAAAGCCACTCAATTTCCTTGGTCAATAGGTCCTTGTTCATGTTTCTCCGTATTGTCTCAACTTCTGCGTTTTCTCTTTACGACTATTGCGGGAATTCCAGCCAGAGCCAGATATATCAGCCCGCCGACGCCGCCTCCCAGCAGCACTTGCATGAAATACAGCCAGAACCCAGCAAAATGCTGTTCTGGGGCGATGATGGCGCTGATTTTCAGCGAGGCAAAGCCCGCAATCAGCGCGAAGCCCAGGCAAAGCAATCCAGAAAGTGCCGCCGCGCCTGGCTTCCACTGCGGTATCTTCCTGCAAATCAAAAACAGCAGCGATATCACCTGCACCCAACTGGAAATGCTGGTGGACAGGGCAAGGCCTCCCTGCTTCATGCTCCAAATCAGGGATATGTTCATAATGAAGTTCAGGCCAACGCAGGCAATTCCCACCCGCATGGGCGTGCGCGTGTCTCCGCTGGCGTGATGTGGCGTGGTGGCGACTTTCATCATGCAGTAGGCTGGTATGCCAAGTATGTAGCACTTGAGAGCGTATGCGCAGGCCTTGACCGCCTCCTCGTTGAACGCGCCCCTGAAAAACAGAAGGCGTATGAACGGCTCCGCGAACAAATAGAAAATCACGGCGCAGGGAATGCTGAGGAAAAGCACGCTCTGCAATGAAAAAGTCAAGGAATTGGACAATGCATCCATGTCCTTCCTGCTGGAGGCGCGGGAAAGCTCCGTTAGGCACACATTGCCTATGGCCACGCCGAAAATGCCCACGGGAAGATACACCAGATGGTTGCTGTAGCTCAACGAGGAAACTGCCAACGTCCCCAGGTAACCCACCATAATCTTGTCAATGCACTGGTTTATCTGGTTCGTGCCTGCGCCGATTATGCCTGGCAGCATCTTCCTGCACACGTCCAGCACGTCTGGATTTTTCACTTCCAGCCTGAAATGGAATACAAATCCCTGCAGACGGCACAGGAACATAAGCGACAGCATCTGGACAACGCCCGCCAGCAGAACGCTGCCGCAGAAGCAATACAATGCCATCGGCTCGTCATTCTTCCAGAAGCGTGAAATCAGCAGGACCGCGCAAATCTGGACAATATTGAAAAGAACTGGATTAAGCGAGGGGAACACAAAACGCCGCAGGGCATTGAGTATGCAGCCAAAGCAGCCAGCAATGCAAATCAGCAGCAGATACGGCATCAGCAAGGGCAATATGCGGAATGTGAGCACAATATGCTCACGCACCGATGCGGGAAGCAAAAGGCCTATAAGCAATGACACCAGGCTGACCAGCACCACCATGCCCGCCAGCGCCAATGCCTGCAAAGTTATCACTCGCTCGGCAAAGCGCCATGCCTCATCCCTGCTTCCCGTCTCCAGTTTCCCCGCCAGGGAAGGGACGAACGCCGCTGTGAACGCACCCTCGCCAAACAGCATGCGAAACATGTTCGGTATGGAAAACGCCAGGTGGAATGCGGCCTGCGCCGCACCAGAACCACCCCAATACCAGGTCATCACCACATCCCGCAGCAAGCCGAATATGCGGCTGCAGAATATGCCCGCACCGCTCAGCAGCATGGACAAGGCAAGCCTTATCCTGGAAGTATGCCCCTTCTCAGACACTTTGCCTCTCCCCTGCCAGCCTCAGCGCACCCTTACCTTCATTGTCATCGTATGCTCCATGCCAGGCTGTATCGTGCGCTTGTCCTCAGCCACATTCGCCGTCTCCACACAAAGCATCGTCTTGTATCCGTCGTCAGGAAAGTCTGCCATTGAAATGGACTTCTCAATCCAGGGATTCCACACCACGGCGGATGCGCTGCCTTCCTTGCTGATGTTGATGTCCCTGTCCAGTGCGGCGTCATGTATAATCGCCGCGCCTGGGGCGTCGGCATAGACCTCGTCCACATTGCAGTCAATCACGAATGGGTCATGGCGCACCTTGAGCACGCCATTGTTCACCTTGTCCAGGCAGCACAGGCCGTCAAAGCCCTCGATGGTGACCTTTGTAATGTCGCCCACATTGTAGTATGTGTGCAATGCCTGGGTTATGGTGAAGGCCTCATCCCCTGTATTCACAGTCTTTAGCTGCATATTCAGTTCCTTGCCCGCCCTGACCGTCAGGCGCAGCTTGAACTTGCCTGGAAACATCTTGAGGCTTTCCTCTGAACTCTCCAATTCGAACACTGCCACCGTGTCTTCCGCCTCGGCGGACACATTGGCCAGCTCCCACATCATGATGCGGGCAAAACCATGCATGGGAAAACTCTCGTTTGCGGGATGCTTGCTGAACCAGGGCCAGCAAACTGGAATGCCCCCGCGTATGGCCTTGCCTACCGTGAACAAGGACTTGTCACTCATCCACAGAACATCCTGCCCGCCAACAGGACACCAGCTCATCACATGGGCCCCTAGAAGGCACACGCTGGCCGTGGAATAAGCACCTTTAAGATACACAACTGGCAAGCCGCCCTGCCCTTCTTCGACGCTGATGCGCCCGGTTACACCAAACTTTTCATTCAATGATTTAACGTCCATTGCAAACTCCTATTTTTTTATGATATGGTTATCTTCTATCTAATGCACACCTATCTGCGCGGCCATTGGCCGCGCATCAGGACGCGGGACTGCCAACCGCGCCTTGCCGCCCATGGCAACAGCCGCATGGAAACATCGCGTCCTGACGCGCGGCCAATGGCCGCGCGAAAACCGTCCATGGCAA
>JAFYGL010000673.1 GCA_017543165.1 Victivallales bacterium
CGCTGGTGCTGAATTTCAGCGAAGGCCCGTGGAGGGGGCCTTGCTCGCTGCTGGACATGGCGGAATACAGGGATCCCGAGCTTGACCAGGCGGCGGAGCAAAGCAGACTGGTCATGGTGGATCCGTACACGATGGACGCGAAAATGCTCTCCAGATTCTGTACAGATTTGAAATTCATGCTATGTTGTTGGCGTTTTTCAAGGGACAAAAATGCGTTGCAGGCGTTCCTGGAATCCCAGAATGGCATGGTGTTTCCTCCGTTGGAAATGCGGCGCACTTTGTATATGTTCTTCAATATGGTATTCGATGAAGCCGTGGAAGACACGGAGGGAGGTATTGGCGTTATGTGCGAGGCAATCAGGCAAATCAGGGAAGAAGGCTGGAAGGAAGGTCTTGCAAAAGGCAAGAAAGAAGGCAAGAAAGAAGGCCTTGAAAAAGGCATTGCAAAAGGCAAGAAAGAAGGCCTTGAAAAAGGCATTGCAAAAGGCAGGAAAGAAGGCCTTGCAAAAGGCAAGGAAGAGGGCATTGAGCAGAACAAGCATGACGTGGCAGCCAGTGCCTTGCGCATGAGGCTAAGTATCAGGACCATACAGAAGTTGACTGGCCTGTCTCTGGAAAGCATAAGGAGCATTGCCCAGTTAATTGCAATGCTCTAGAGGTAATTTCAATTTCGATGACATCGAGGGTGAAGGGCTTGCTCTTCATGCTTTTTTTGCTCTGTTTTCCAGGAAGATGGCCTATTTGAGTAAAGCAATGGGAACTTATGTGACATATACGATTTACCCCATTGTCGCATAAGTCCATAAGTCATATTGCGAACAGACCGATTAGCATTTCAACTGTACTTGCGGCATTTTTGGGGCTTGGCGTGTTGTCATATTGGAAACAGGGTTTATAATTTGCTACCGTCGTAAAGGAGTTAGCAGCAAGCCAACGTCAACAAAAAGGGCAAAAAATGAGTGATGCATTATCACAAGGAGTGTTTGCGGTTGTTTTTAGCGGAATAATGCTGAATGACAAGGAGCTTTCAGAGTTTGGAAGCAGTCCTGAGCAGATTGTGGCGGCATTGTATGAGAAGCATGGCATCTATGGCTTTGCCAGAATATCGGGGCCATTTACCATTGTATTGAAATATCCCGATGGCGGCAAGATGCTGGTGCGTGACCCATTCGGGCAGAAGCAGCTATATTACACTGTTTCCGGCGGTGAAGTGCGCTATTCCGAGAAGCTGGCGGATTTGCTGGCACCTGGAATGAGCACGGATTGGCAGGCGGTCTCCGAGTATCTGTCCCTGGGCTACATACCTGCGCCCCGCACGATAAAGAGCGAGATAGCCAGCGTGAGGGCAGGGTACTGCGTCACATTCGGCAAGAATGGCATTGCAAAGGAAGAACAGTATTATTCTCTCCAGTTCTATCCCAAGACCTCGATGACCTACGACGAGGCCTGCGAAGGGCTGGACGCTTTGATAGAGCAGGCCACAGCCCGCTGCCTCGCGAAATGCCCCAATCCAGGAGTGCTTCTTTCTGGCGGCATTGATTCCAATCTGGTGCTGTGCTATGCAAACAAGCTGCTGGACAGTCCGCCAGACTGCATTACGCTGTATTTTGATGACAAGGTGTATAATGAATCAAGCCTGGCCGCACAGTCGGCGCAGGCGGTAGGCGCAAAGCATATCACCAAACTGGCGCGTCCAGAGGACTTCCATGAAGTGCCGCGCTTCATGAAAGCGGTGGGGGAGCCATTTGCGGATTCGTCCTTGCTGGCCTCTTCCACCATAATGGAATTTGCCGTGAAACAGAAGCAGGCTGTGCTTATGGGGGATGGAGGGGACGAATTGTTCGGCGGCTACAAGCGCTATCGCTTCATGGCGATACGGGACATGCTGGGCGATACACTGACTGCGGCAGGCAAGCCTTTTGCCAAGTTGCTGCGGGCAATGCTTCCCGCCTCTGGAGAAAGGCGCAACCGCCTTTCCACGCTGCACCGCGTGGCGGATGCCTTCCTGCTGCCGCAGATTCCATGCTACGGCAGTTTCCAGGAGATTTTCTCCTCGAAGGAGGTGGCCGAGCTGTGCCCTGACCTGGCAAAGTACAGCCCATACACCGAATATTGGGAGAAGCTTGCCGCCACACTGGGGTCCATTGACCAGGCGGAGACCGCCAATGGCATAGATTTGTGCACTTATCTGCCCGAGGACGGATGCCGCAAGGACAATGTGGCGGCTGAACTGTCGGGGATATGCGCATTGTCGCCGATGCTGGACATGGATGTGGCGAAGTTCGCCATCAGCCTGCCGCGGCATTACAAGACCACCTTGCGGCGAAGCAAGCTGCCGCTGCGCACATTGGCTAAGGGCAAGCTGCCGCCAGTGCTTTTGCGTCAGCCCAAGCGTGGCTTTGGCATACCCGTGGCAAGATGGTTCAGGAACGAATTGCGGCAGGAGGCGGAAAAACTACCGCAGATTCTGCCTGATTGCTTTGACAAGGCAAAGGTGCGCTCCGTTCTGGAGGCGCATTTTGCAGGGAAAGTTGACAACGGAACGAAAATCTGGGCATTGCTTGCCCTGACAATGGGAATATGAATTATTGGATTGTGGATGAAGAGTGGAGGGATATCCTCCAGCGGGAGGGAATGACAACGCTTGAGGTGGCATTGGATTTCCAAGGGCACAAGCTGCTGAGCGAGAAGAAGAAGAGCCGCACCTGGCTGCATACCACGGAAGGCGGGCAGGACATTTTCATAAAGCAGGACACATCAAGCCGCAAGCGTGCAATGCTGCGCTCTCTGATACGCTTCCAGAAGCCAGTTGCGGCTGTGGAGAAGGAATATGCAAAACTGGAGCAGATGAGGAAACTTGGCTTCAATGTGCCAAAGGTCATCATGCTTGGAGCCAAGCGGAATCGTCTGCTCATGCCAGACAGGGCGGTTATGATCATGCTGCCTGTGCAGGGCAAATCCTTGGATAAGATCTGGACCGAAGAGAAGGACGAGGCGAAGAGGCAGAAGGCGCGTGAACTTGCCCTTGCCTCGCTGGAACTGCTTTGGGACAGGGGCTGCGACTGGGGAAAGGACTGCAAACCAGAGCACTTCTTCATCAGCGATGAGGGGCAGGTGTCATTGATAGATGTGGAGCGCATGAAATTCAGGGACAAGCCCCTGACGCAAAATAGACGGGACGAACAGCTGGTGCGCTTCAATTTCCTGCTTAAATGACAATCCAATGCAGAGGCGATGTCATTGCGTTTCAGAGTTTTGGCATTATATTCAGGCGTTTTTGGAAATTTTGCATACAGGAGAAGTTTTTATGGAGATACTGGAAGGTGGAGTTACTTCCCCGTGTGGTTTCAAGGCGGCGGGAGTGACTGCTGGTTTGAAGCGCAGCGGCGCGCCTGATATGGCAATGATCTACAGTGAATTGCCATGCAAAGTTGCAGCTGCATTTACGTCCAATCTGTTTGCGGCGGCACCAGTGGAGTATGACAGGGGCGTGCTGGCCAAGGGCGGTGTGTTTCATGCGGTCGTGGTGAACAGCGGCAATGCCAATGCATGCACAGGCGCTGCTGGTCTGGCTGATTCAGCGGCAACAGCAGCCGAGGCGGCTAAACTGCTGGGCATAGCGCAGGATGAAGTGCTGGTTTCCTCCACGGGGCGCATAGGCGTGCCAATGCCAATGGACATAATTCTGGGCGGCGTGCGCAAGGCGGTGCCCGCCCTGTCCAAGGACGGCGGCGCGGCGGCAGCCCAGGCGATAATGACCACGGACACCAGGCCCAAGTCATTCAAGGTGGAAATCGCGGTTGGCGGCAAGAAGGTTACCGTTGGCGGCATGACCAAGGGTGCTGGTATGATTGCGCCGAAGATGTGTCCTGCCAGGCCTCCGCAGGCAACCATGCTGTCATATCTCACAACCGATGCGAACATAGAAAAAGCCGCATTGGAGCAGGCATTGGAGCAGGCATTGGACCTGAGCTACAACCGCATC
>JAFYGL010000069.1 GCA_017543165.1 Victivallales bacterium
CGTTATATCCGCCACTGCAAGAACGCATTCTATCCTTTCAAACTGGACAAGGCTGGGACATACCAGATTTTCTTCAGGCAAAAGATGCCATTCTCCGCAGAATGGAATCACACGACAGTGCTGGACGGAGTGTCAACACGTATTTTTGACTGCAAACCAGACACCTTTGTGCAATTCAGCAATTGGAACTGGCATTGCACGCAAAAAGTTGAGCTTAAGGCTGGCGAACACACTATTAACATGGACTTTCAGGGCGGACCCATGCTCGATCAGATTGCGCTGATACCAGTGGACCGTCAGCTGGAGCCAGCAGGAAGCGCTCCATTTGTGGCGCAATTTGCCGATGAGGGACTTTCAGGCGAAGCCACATACGGCGGCTTCATGGCCGGCCCACGCTACTCAAATGTAGTTCTGAGATACAGGAAGTTTGGCAGTGGCGAGCTCAAGGTGAATGCCTCCTTGGACAATGGAGCCACCTGGTTTCCAGTTGCATCTGGAGACAAACTGCCTGACTGCGCGAAGAACACCGAGCTACTTGTGAAGGTGGCAATTAGCAGCAATGTTCCCGCCGATTTGCCTGTCCTGGAGGATTTGAAGGTGGATTATTTTGTGTCAACGGAGCTTCCTCCAGAAAAAAGTCGCATTGACAAGGCAATGGAGGGCAGCAGCGGAAAGGTTGAGCTGCAACCAGTGTCATGGACTGGTCTGCGCTGGAAGGGAGAGGAACTTCGCTTCTCAAATCCACTGACGCAGGACAAGGATGGCGCAGTCTTTGCCAAAATCACTGATTCCGATAATATGGTTCTTGCGCCAGCAGAACGGTCGTGGCTGGAGAAGGATGAGCGTCTTGGCGGCGAAACAGTGCTGCATCAGGGGCGCTTGAACAGCAACCTGATTGCATTTGACTTCTCAGTCAGCAAGAGCGGCAAGTACCGTCCGTATTTCCTGATGCGGACAAATATCCCAAGCATCTCCATAATCATGGAATTCAACAGGCCTGAACATGCGTATATGCATTATGGCTACAGCATTGACAACAAAAGAACAAACATCAATGGCAGCGGCGCAGGCGCACCCCCAAATCGCGGCGCATACTACACTGGCGCATATTACTGGTGCGGAGGCAATCCAGTTGAGCTTGAGGCTGGCGAGCATTGCCTGCGCATTCTCTGGGGAATGCACTACATGAATTGCGCGGCGATTGCTATTATTCCTGAAGGAGACAAAGCAAAGGCGCCTGAGAAGGCTGCAATGCCAAAAACCTCGGCAAGAAAGCTCTCCAGAAAGGCAGTTGTGCAATATGCGGAGTTGAATGGCCGCCTTCTTTCAATTGCCAGCGAGCAAACTGGCGTGAAATGCACGTTTGACATCTCGTTTGACGGAGGCAAGACATTCAATCCGCTGGAGAATCTGCCATTCAAGAGCAGCAGGAATTTTGTTGTAAGGGCTGCTTTCGAGGGGCAGGGCGCCATACCTAAGGTGACTGCCAATCTGGCGCAAAGTCCCACAATCGCAGTAGGGGACAAAGACCAGAAGATGCTGTTTGATCGAATAACAGGGAATCTTCAGGGATACTTCTTGTCCAATGGAATGCCCATCATGCCAGAGGGATGCAATCTGCCTCTCTTCAATTTCCAGATTGGCACGGGAAAGACAGGGTATCGCCTTGTGGCTCCCGAGGCGGGAAATCTCATAGAGCGCAGCAGCCGCAGGGAAGCAAATAGGCAGGTGCTTGAACTCAAGTACGCCCTCTGCAACGAGCAGGTCACCGCAACGGCAAGGCTCGTTCTGGACGAGGGCCAGATTCCTCAATGGGAATTGACCGTGGATAATGCCTCGAAAGAGGACATAAGGCACATAACGTTCCCTGTTTTCCGTGATGTGCGCCTTTCCAAGGAACCCGAAAACGGATATTACACCGCAATACGCAACCTGTGTGCATTCGGTTGGCCTGGCGCGACTCTGGGCGGGCGCGAGGCAGTTGGAGGCACCTGGCCTGGCTCATATTCAATGGGATACGCCGAAATGTATGCAAAGGGCATCGGCTCATTCACTATACAGAATCGCAATCCTGACGGCATTGGCGTGACCTTCACATTCCGTCCAAACGCCGGAG
>JAFYGL010000674.1 GCA_017543165.1 Victivallales bacterium
CCTTGAGTGGAGGCGAGACGGAATTCCGTGCCTTGCTGGAGGAGGCCCGCAAGACGCTGGTTTCCCAGAAGGGTGAGGAAATCCGTGCAGGCATAAATCTGGCCTCAGAGGTCAATGCCCGCGCCACTACGCCCGAGGAAATGCAGGAACTGAGGGACATGTACCGCGGCGAGGTGCTTGGCTTCTCAACGCCGCAGCAGTGTTTCCGCTCCATCATGGGAACCAGGGGGGCTGCGGGCCTTCAGGCCGCAATAGACTTTCTCACTGCGGGCTGCGGCGCCGATATCCAGAGCGCCACACCTTCCAAGAGCCCCGAGGAACTGCGCCGCATAGTGCTGGATTTGCAGTGCGTGCAGGTTCTTAAGACCGTGCTGGACAGGATGGGGGACCTTGCTACCCGCATGGGCAAGCAGTTCCATGAAATATGCAAGATGAATGGCGAGCAGATGACAGGCAAGATAATGGACTTCACGGAACGGAGTTTCGTGTCCTCTGGAGAAATTGGGGAGTTCATTGGTGACTGCGGCATAATGAAGCTGCTTGCCAGAATGGATTTTTGCAGGGAGCTGACGGCGGTGTTTCGCCAACTTTCTTCCAGGATGTTTGACAATGAGCAGGACCGCATCCGGCTGGTGGAGGCGGCCCAGGAGCATCTGGACGGCATTGTGGAGGAGGAATACGAGAGTGACGAGGACCAGGATGAGGAAGAAGGCGGCAAAGGAGGGAGCAGATGAGCGCACCCAAGTGGCTTGAATCCATTGTCCGCGAGTTTGGCGAGGCTTTGTCGCTGAAGAACTTTGGTCTGAACGAGAAGGGGGCGGCTGTGCTGCGCTTTGAGACTGGCGCATCGCTGCGCTTCGAGTATGCATTCGATTCCCTGGTGCTGGCGATGGTGGTGCCTTCCACAGATGAGCCTGAAAAGGTGCGCCGCGCACTTCTGTATTCCCAGCCGGAACGGAGGCCTGGCTTCAGGCTAAGGGTCACGTATCTTGCCAAAAGCGAGAGCGTGATGATGGCGGCGCGCCTTTCGGAACGGGAGGTCACTCTTGCCTCGATAAACACGGTGTTCAATGAGTTGTGGAACCTTGCTGAGGACTTCAGGAGGCGCAGCTTATGAATGTAAAAAGGACAACAGAATCCATACGCTTTGACAAGGGGATTTCCGTGGCGGAGTATGTCCAGGGCGAGGTAGGACATTCCGCCAGGGAGAACCAGGAGCAGGCCTTGCTGCCTGGCTCAACCACTGTCAGCGAGGCTCTGGCCAACATTTTTCCGGAAGGCCAGAGTGTAACAGGAGAGATAATGAGCGCATTGGTCGCGGGCAATTCGGCGTTTCTCAGGACCCCGAACGGCTTCAACCAGATTGCGAGGGAGACCATCAGGCTTCTGCGCGGCAAGAACACGCCAGCTGCGCAGCGCGCCGTGCGCGAATTGGATGCACTATTGGCGGACACGGAACTTTTCGAGCAGTATCGCGCTGCTCTACTGGAATCATAAGAGATGCTATCAAGACTGACAAATTTCAGCAACGTATTCAGCAAGTTCGGCGACTTGGTGCTGGCATTGCTGATTGTGTGCATCATCGGGCTGCTGATCATTCCGCTGCCCACGAACATTGTTGACCTGCTCATCGCAACGAACATAATGATATCGACTGTGATGCTCATGCTGTCGTTGTACCTGCCGCGTGCCTTGAACTTCTCCACATTCCCGTCCATGCTGTTGTTTACCACCTTGTTCCGCCTGGCGTTGAACGTGACAACCACCCGTCTTATCCTGCTGAGGGGAAATGCAGGTGAAATCATCTACACATTCGGCAACTTCGTGGTTGGCGGCAACTTCGTGGTTGGCGCGGTCATATTCCTGATCATCACCATCGTGCAGTTCGTGGTCATTGCAAAAGGTGCTGAACGTGTGTCTGAAGTCGCCGCGCGTTTCACATTGGACGCCATGCCTGGAAAGCAGATGTCCATTGACGCGGATTTGAGGGCAGGCGCCATTGACCAGGAAACAGCCAAGATGCGCAGAAATGAACTTGCAAAGGAATCCCAGTTGTACGGTGCCATGGACGGTGCCATGAAGTTCGTCAAAGGCGATGCCATCGCCGGTTTGATAATGACCGCCATCAACGTGGTTGGCGGTATCTGCATTGGCGCGTTCATGAACGGAATGGAGGTAATGAAGGCCATCCAGAAGTACTCCATTCTGACCATTGGCGACGGCTTGGTTTCCCAGATACCAGCGCTGCTGGTGTCCATCACCGCAGGTGTCATAGTCACTCGTGTCGGTGATGAGAACAACAAGCCTCTGGGCCAGGACATCATAGACCAGTTCTTCGCGCAGCCGAAGGCGATTCTGCTGGGCGCGGCCATGCTGGTCTGCATAGGGCTTATACCTGGCTTCCCCAAGATTCAGATTTTCGGCCTGGCATTGTTTGTGGCGGCGGTGGGCTGGAGCCTTATGTTGAAAGCCAAGATTGCGGCTGCCAGGAAAGCAAAGGCGGAGGACCCATTGGCGGCGGCGGCTCCCTCGGAGGGAAACCAGCCCAGGCCCAAGAAGAAGGAAGGGGACGATTTCTCCATGGTGGTGCCTCTTACTGTCGATATTGATGCGGACATTCGCGGCGCATTGACATACGAGGAATTGAATGACCAGATAATGACGATTCGCCGCGCCTTGTACCACGATTTGGGCGTGCCTTTCCCAGGCATCAACCTCAGTCTGAACCCAGCCATGAAGGATGGGCGCTACCGTCTGCTTGTGAACGAAGTGCCCGTGTCCGAAGGCGCCTTGCGCAAAGGCTGGCTCTTTGCGCTTGAAACGGGGGACAACCTGGAGGCCACTGGCATCAGCTTTGAGAACGGCAAGGCATTCCTGTCTGGATATGAGACCAACTGGGTGAAGGAGGAGTTCAAGTCCAAGCTGGATGAAAGCGGCATACGCTATCTGAACTTGAACGCGGTGCTGACGTATCACCTGTCAGGTGTGCTGCGCCGCTATGCACATGAGTTCCTGTCCTTGCAGGAGACCAGGCTTTTGTTCGACCACATGGAGCGCGAGGCGCCTGAACTGGTCAAGGAAGTGCAGCGTGTCCTGCCATTGCAGAAGATTACGGATGTGCTTCAGCGTCTGGTCCAGGAAGGAATCTGCATCAGGGATTTGAAACGCATAACTCAGACACTCATCGAGTGGGGGCAGAAGGAAAAGGACACTGTCCTGCTTGTGGAGTACGTGCGCTCTTCATTGTCCCGCTACATAAGCTACAAGTTTTCTGGCGGGCAGAACATCATGGCGGCGTATTTGCTTGATCCGCAGATGGAGGAGCTTATCCGCAAGTCCGTGAGGCAGACCTCGGGAGGCAGCTATCTGGCAATGGACCCCTCCACGGTGCGCTCCATTCTTGCTGTTGTCAAGAAGAACATAGGCGACCTGGCGAAGATACCGCAGAAGCCCGTTATCATAGTTTCCGTGGATATACGGCGCTATTTCCGCAAGATGATAGAGAAGGACTACTACGAACTGCCAGTGTTGAGTTTCCAGGAACTGTCCCAGGAAATCAATATCCAGCCATTGGGGAGGCTTAAGCTGTGAATCTGATATTGAAAATAGTCCAGGGTCCCAATGCTGGGGCTGAGGTTGCCTTGATAGAAGGCGTGAATGTGAAGCTGGGCAAGAGCGACGAGTGCGATGTCGTGCTCAACGACCAGACCCTGCCTGATGTGGTATGCGAGATAGAGGTGGGCTCTGAGCGCGTGATGATGCTTCTGCCAGGCGGCGCACAGGAACGTATGGAGCCATACCGCGTGAAGGTCTTTGAAACCACGGCGATTGCCATTGGCCCTGCGGACGAGCCCTGGGGGCAGCTTGTCTGGCCGGATCCCGAGGAAGAGAAGAAGGAGGAGGAGGTTCCGCAGGAACCAGAGGAAGTTGCGCCTCCGCCGCCACGATTCAAGAAATTGCAGATTGCATTGCTGGTGGTGCTGATTCTGGTTGTGCTGCTGGAGTTCCTGGTGTGGCTGTTCTGGCCCACTGTGAATGACGGCATGTCGCGGGTGAGAAAATGGTGGCAGATTAAATATGAGGACTGGACGACGGATGAATTGGAGAAGGCGGCCAAGCCCATCCATGTGCGCACTTTGACTGAACTTGCGGATGTGTACAAGGTGTCGGCGACAGTCCCCTCGCAGCACAGCGACAGGAAGGCGACCCTGGAAGGCAATGTGAGGACCAGGGCTGAACGCCTGAGATTGACAGCCGAGGCGTACAGTGTACAGCCTAATCTGACTGTGAAGTTGACTGACGACGAGACCATGAAGCAGGCGGTCCATGAGGTGCTTGAGATGATAGTGCCTGGAAAACTCACGATAGTCGAGGCGGCGGACAGGAAACTGGTGCTTTCAGGGCGTGTCAAGGACATTTCATTGCTGAAGCGTGTGCTGGCGGCCTTGAAGCAGGATGTGCCGTACCTCACCAATGTGGATTGCTCGAAAGTGGAGATAAATCCCGATGAGGAACAGGTTTCGGAAGAGTTGGATGTGGATGTCAGGCCAGTTGTCAAGAACACTGGCGCCAGTTCCTCAGGCGATGCCAGTTCCTCAGGCGACGCCAGTTCCTCAAGCGCCGCGACCGCAGATGCAACGGATGCTGGGAAAACTTTGCCGAAGGAAGAAACAAAGGAAGTCAAGTTCAGGAAGCTGGAGGCGAAGTTGCCAGTGGTTGGTGTAATGACCACGCCATATCCGTGCATAGTATCGAGAAATGGCGAGAGGATTGTGGAAGGAGGGGAGTTCCTGGGTTATATTGTGGACAAAATTGGGGCGGATGTCATTCTTCTCCGTAAAGGAAGGACGACATACGAGTGGAGGCCATGATGAAGCTTCTTGAATTGGAGAAAGAGCTGGCTGGCGCCGACGGTGTTGCGAAGATGAAGCAATACGATGAGGTGTTGCTTGCATTGGATGCGCGCATTGCGGTTGCCTTGCAGAAAGGCATGCCGCCCAGTGAATACGCCAAGGCCGAGAAGTTGAAGGATGCGGTCGTTGTGGCAAGAAAATTGTTGCGCCTTGAAGTTCGCGAGAACGGGGCGCAGGGTAAATAAAAAACGGTGGTTTTTCCACCAGGAAACAACAAACAAGAGAGGAAACAAAAATGGCAGTAGGACTAGTTACGGCGGCGACGAATGTCACTGATTACGATCCCCACATTACTTCTGGCGCGACTGCAGATTTCATCCATACCGATGAAGTCTATACGGGCTTGATTGCCTCCGCAAAGGCAATGGAAGACCGTCTTGCACAGTCATTGAAGAACTACAACGAGCATCCAGATGTGCAGGCCAACTTGCAGCAGTTGCAGTATGACTTGCAGGCCTGGAACCTGGCATTGACAACAATGACCAACATCCAGAAGAACATGTCGGATGCGCTTAACTCAATTGCATCCAACTTCCGTTGATGTTTGAGCTTGAGACAGAAGAAGCACGCTTGTTGTTGAACATTGCCCTGATGGCCATAGGGCGGAACAGATTCCAGTCCGCATTGAAGATAATGGCGGTATTGGATCTTTACCGCCCTGACCAGGAGGCACTGGCCTCCGTCAAGGCAATTTTCCTGATCAGCACCTTGAACTTCCAGGGGGCTGTGGACTACATTGACAATGTGGGGCTGGTGCAGTTCCCGCAGTCGGCAATGTTGCAGGCGTTCAAAGGAATGGCATATCTGCGCATGGATAAGCGCAGGGAGGCCGAGGAGCCACTGCAAATAGCCGCCAATCAGACGGCTGATTCTGCGGCGGCGCAATTAGCAAGGGATCTGCTAAAATGACAGATGGAATGATAGTGGAGGCGATTCGCTCCGTCAAATTGACTGGAACTGCCTCGGATGCACAGGCTGCGGCTGGCACTGCGCCAGTTGCAAATCCTGACGCCGTGGCGAAGTTCCAGGCCGCGATGGACGTTGAAGAAGTCGAGAAGGTGGATGCCGTGCCGTTTGTGGACGAGATGTCCGCCGTATGGCGTTCTACACAGGCCAATCACCAGGGCTTGCTGCATCGCATCAAGGCCTTGAATGAGATGAACGCGCAGGGCGGCGTCAACATTGGCAATCTGACCGAGTTGCAGTATGAGGTGGCAACCTTGTCTTTCCAGCAGGAAGTTGTGAGCAAGGTTGCGGACAAGACAAGCAACGCCATCCAGACGCTCATCAAGAACCAGTAGCAAGGACTTTTTAAAATGTTGAAACGAAAGGGATTGCTGAAATACACGGCTTTGTGTGCCCTGTTGCTTGCGGGGTGCAAGACTGAGGCCACTTTGCATTCGCAGCTGGATGAAAAGCAGGCCAACTTGGTCATGGCGGCATTGCTTGGTGAAGGGATTGATTGCCGCAAGACCGCTGGCGAAGAGAATACCTGGAATGTGCTCATTGACAACAAGGACTTTGCCAGGGCTGTCAATTTGCTGGAAAGCAAGGGGCTGCCCCGCAGGAATTTCATGGGAATATCCGAGGTGTTCAAGAAGTCAGGCATGATCAGCTCCCCTACAGAGGAACGCATACGCTTCATGGATGCCCTGGCGCAGGACTTGTCCCGCACGATTGCGGGGATAGATGGTGTCCTGGACGCACGTGTCCATATTGTGCTGCCTGAGAACGACCCCTTTGCGAAGAATGCATTGCCCAGTTCGGCTGCTGTGGCGATTCGCAGCCGTTGGAATGCGGATGTGGAGGCATTCATCCCGCAGATCAAGAGCCTGGTCAGGAATTCCATTGAGGGGCTTCAGTACGAGAAGATCACAGTCACTGTGTTCAAGGATGAAATGCCTAAACAATGACGCCTGAATCCAGACAATTCATGCTCACCGCCGCCTGGCTTTTCGTAAGGCATGGCCGCCCCTCGAGGGCGAAAGTGCTGATGGAGGCATTGGTGGAGGACGATCCCAGGGACGGCGTGTCCGCCGCGGCTCTGGCAGAGTTGCTTCTTGCCGAAGGGCGCGGTGAAACTGCGTTGCATGTCCTGCGCATGGCGGATTTTCCTGCGGAACTGGCCCGTGCAGAGGCCATTTTGGAGACGCGGGCTCTTGCCATGGTTGGGCGCAAGGCGGAGAGCTCACGGCGATGGAAACGCTACCTTGAATCCCGCAAGGGTGCAGAACGCAAATGGGTGGAGGGCTGATTGCCATGGATTTGAACGAGGCTAGGGAACTTATCGCCAACAGGCAACTGTGGCCTAGAGTGCGGGCGTATCTTGCGGCTGGCGGTGAAATGAGGGATTTTTCCCTTCCTGAAAACAGACTTTATCTCCTTGACAAGGAGACGATGAACAAGATTCAGCTGTGGCTGAAGGCACTTGGGCAGGCTGAAAGCTGGAAGACGGTGGTGGATGGCGCCAAGGTGCGCCAGCTCAAGGCGGAATATCCTGGTGTTTACCCAGATGCCATCAGGTATCTGCCGTATTTCTCCAAATTCGACTTGAGCGACACAACGAACATCGAGCTTGTCAAGCACCTTTTGAAATTGAAGTTTCCCGAGGCATACGAATTATGCTGCTCATAAAGAAAAAAGATTTTGAAATCCAGACACCGAAGCGCCTGGTAAAGGCGAATGAGGTGGCTGCCGTGCTTCAGGCACAGCAGCTAATCGAGGCTGCCGAGGCGGAGGCGGACAGCATCCGCGTCGCCGCAAGGCAGGCCTTCGAAGAGGAAAAGAAGAAGGGATATGACAAGGGACTGGAGGACGGAAAGGCCGAAATTTCACAGCGGAAGCTGCAGCTCCTGGATGAAAGCGCCACATTCATGGCCTCGGTTGAGAACAAGATGGTGGACGTTGTCATGAAGTCCTTGAAAAAATGCATCATGGAGATTGGCGACAAGGAATTGGTGGTGCAGATAGTGCGCAAGGTAATGAATGCAGTGGTGCGCAACCAGAGGCAGATTACCCTCAAGGTCGCTGCTGACATGGTACCCGTCGTCCGCGAGCGCTTGGATGAGATACTTGCGGAATATCCCTTGCTGAATGAGATAGACTTGCAGGAGGACCCCCGTTTGAAGGGAACTGCCTGCATGATAGAGACTGAGGCAGGCATTGCGGATGCGTCTGTGGAGACGCAGCTTGCAGCCATCGAGGCCTCTTTGAAAAAGCATTTCTCGAAGGAAGGTTGAAGTGCCCAATTCGTTTGACTACATAATAGAGGTCCTGGCCAGGGGGGCTGAGGATGTGCGTCCCATTGACGTGAAGGGCAAGGTCATTCAGGTCGTGGGCACCATCATCAAGGCGGCTGTGCCTGGCGTCAAGATCGGCGAGATATGCATCTTGCGCAATCCCTGGGAGAACCACGAGATACAGGCCGAGGTGGTTGGCTTCACAAAGGAGGCCGTATTGCTGACGGTGCTGGGCCAGATGATAGGCATTTCCGCGCAGACCGAGGTGATTCCCACGCGACGCGTGCACATGGTTCCCGTGGGGCATTCCCTGCTGGGGCGCGTGGTGGACGGGCTGGGACGCCCCCTGGACGCGGACAAGAAAGGCCCCCTGCGGCCTGAAGGCTATTATCCAGTATATGCGGACCCGCCGAATCCTCTGGAGCGCACGGTCATAAGCAAGCCAATTTCCCTTGGACTGCGTGCATTGGATGCCATGCTGACCTGCGGCGAGGGGCAGCGTATGGGCATATTTGCGGCGGCTGGCGGCGGCAAATCCACGCTTATGGCGCAGATTGTCCGCAATACAGAGGCCGAGGTCACTGTCATGGCTCTGATTGGCGAGCGTGGCCGCGAGGTGCGTGAATTCATCGAGAAGGACTTGGGCGAGGAAGGCATGAAGAAGTCAGTGGTTGTTTGCTCCACATCTGACCGCAGTGCCATGGAGCGCCTGAAGGCCGCGTATGTTGCCACGGCCATAGCGGAGAGTTTCCGCGACCAGGGCAAGAAGGTATTGCTTCTGATGGATTCCGTCACTCGTTTTGGCCGTGCCCAGCGTGAGATAGGCTTGGCTGCTGGCGAACCGCCTACCAGACGTGGTTTTCCCCCCAGCGTGTTCTCGGAACTTCCCAAGCTGATGGAACGCGCGGGCAATTCCGCCAAGGGTTCCATAACGGCGCTCTACACCGTGCTGGTGGAAGGCGATGACATGACCGAGCCGATTGCGGACGAGACACGCTCAATCCTGGACGGGCATATCATCCTCTCCAGAAAACTGGCGCAGATGAACCACTATCCCGCAATTGACATTTTACAGTCCATCTCCCGTTGCCAGAATGCCATAATCACCCCCGAACACAAGAAGGCCGCCGCAAAGCTGCGCACAATTCTTGCAAAATACCAGGAAGTGGAGCTGCTCCTGAAAATCGGCGAATACCAGAAGGGGGCAGACAAGGATACGGACGAGGCAATCGCCAAGATAGATGCTGTGAACAAGTTCCTCAAGCAGGGGCTTCGCGAGAAGAACACCTACGAGGAAACCTTGAAGATGCTGGAGGAGGCAGTAAGCTAGGCCATGGCATACGCGCTGCAAAGCATGTTGAGAATCCGCACCATGCGGGAGGACCGCGCCAGCGCGGAACTGTCCGCGGCCAGGCAGGCGGTACGGCAGGCGGAGCATGCCTTGCAGGAACGAAAGGACGAGCTGAAGCAGTTCGAAGATACCAAGGAAGAGCGCAGGGACAGGATCTACCAGGCTGTAATGGGGCACGCCATTACACGGGATGAACTGGACAGGGTGCTGGAGGGCGTGGCCCGAATCGACGAGGAAGGCGCTTTGAAGGCGGACAATGTGAACCTGGCGCAGGCTGAATTGAAGACCAAGGAGGGCGAGGCGGAAGTGGCCAGGGCTGGCTTCGTCAAGGCCTCCAAGGAACGAATGAAAATATCCGAGCACAAGGCAATGTGGCTTGCCGAAGAGGCTAAGGAACAGGAACATAGGCAGGAAGTGGAGTTGGAAGACTTCACTGGAAAGAAAAACGTGGACAACGCAAATGATAACTGACATTGGTTACATCGCACCTTTGGTGGTAAATGATGCAAATGCTGCGGCCCTCCAGAATCAGGTTTCTTCTGCTCCCACAACAGAACAGATTGAGCGTTTCCGTAATGCAATGGCTGAGACGCGGAACATGTCTTCCCAGATTGAGGCCGCCTCAAGTGAGATGCATTTGCTGTTGGAGAATATTTCTGGCACATTGCTTAAGGACCAGGTTTTGAACCAGACAGCCTCCAGCGAGCAGGCCTTGTCCACTGAGGCCAACTTGAATGGGCAACAGCCCGCTGCCGGCATCCAGTCCACCCCAGCCGAGCCGCAAAATATCAGCCAGGATGGGCAACAAGTTTGCGCCAGCATCCAGGCTGCACCAGCGGAGGCGCAGCAGGCACCATTGCAGATTGCGACTTCAGCAAGCAATGCAGCCACTGTGAATCCAGCAGTGGACTTTGCGCCAGTGGCTAACTCTGTAACAGCTTCTCAGGATTCGCCAGTTGCAAATGCCATACCATTGCCCCCCATGGCGACTGTTACCAACGAAGCCCCCGCAGTGACTGTTGCTCCAGTGATGCCAATGGCCGCCACCCCTCTTGAGACACTTGCAGCGGTTGTCACTAGCGATACGCCTGTTCTGACTGTCGAGCCAGAAACGCCTGTTGCACCTGTGGCAACGGCAGTTCCAGAATATTCTGTCCCTCAAATGGCTAGCCCTTCTTTGGGACAAATGGGGCAAGTCTCCGTCACCGCTGAGGCACCTGTGGTTACCGCGGCTACCGCGGCGCCAGAGGCTCCCGTGGCTCCAGTCGTTGCAACATCAGCCACAATGCCAGAGGCTCCAGTCGTTGCAACATCAGCAGCAATGCCAGAGGCTCCAGTCGTTGCAACATCAGCAGCAATGCCAGAGGCTCCAGTCGTTGCAACATCAGCAGCAATGCCAGAGGCTCCAGTCGTTGCAACATCAGCAGCAATGCCAGAG
>JAFYGL010000675.1 GCA_017543165.1 Victivallales bacterium
ATCGTGCAACAGGCAGCCTGGCCTGGGTGTCGGTCGCTCAAATACACAACCTGGCAGTTTGTCGTCTATGGCATTACCTGCCAAAAGAAACAAGCCTCTTTCAATCAGGTCATAGCGTTTGAATGAACAATTGTTCAATAGATTGGCGATTCTCAGGTCGCCTGTCCAAAGGCGTCTGTCTCGTTTTGCGCCATCCTCGGGGCATGTCTGAAAACAATTCCGTATTGTTCGGAGGCATATTTTTTCAATGGAGGCCTCAAGTGGACTTGAAACAAGAGGCGAAGCAGGAATGTCCTGAACGGTGGATTCCGCCGTCATGCCAATGTCGGAGATTTGTACCTTGCCAGGACTTCCAAGCACCTGGAATTCAACATAGCGGCAGGAATAGCGTCTGGGCAATCTAACATTCGCGGGCAGATCGTCTATGTGAATGGTCTCTTCCTGAAGCCATGCACAGTTCAAGACGCCTGTGAATGCGTCGTCCCAGTGTTTTAGTTCTCCTGGCAGTTCCGCGAATATCAATCGCAGCCATGTGGGCGAATCGCCATACCCGTCTTCAGCAAAGACCTTGAAATGCAATCTACCTACGACTGTCTCGGGGAAAATCACAATGAAACGGTCGCCTTTCTGGCAGCCATGCGGGACGGAGGCATTCAGCAAAGGCTCAGTTGCTTGAATCTGGGCACCTTGCCAGCTCGCAGGCGAGGGAATTAATTCGCCAAGAGATACGGCAGCAGTCTCCCAATGGCATAGTTCAGGTTTCAATGCCTCCGATTTTTCAATCCAGCGTTTTAGACAATGTTGGAACTTTGATGACATGATATTTCAGGTTTTGTGAAGAAGATTGCACTGATCTTATCTGCTTCAGTTGACAATTTCCTATTGGATTTTTGTCGCTAATTATACTTACTTTTATTTCCTTTTCAATATCATTTTAAGGACAAAATCTTATAATTTTTGCCTTATTTTATCATTATTTGGACAAATCAAGGACAAAATACAGTTTATGATGATATAGTATTGACAAACACAGAGCGATAACCAAAAACAAAACCTAGTTGATCCAATGAACAAACAGTCATCTCAGGCAGGCAACGAAAGATTTTTTTGGGAAGAACTGTCACCTGTCTCCAATATACCGATTAACGTGTTTATAGTTCGTGGCAAAGAAACCTTGGCTTCCATGCATACCCACACCTATCTGGAGATTGCCCTTGTTGTCTCTGGCACTGGAAAATACTGTTCTTCCCAGGGTGAATTTTCAATTAAAAGAGGTGATTTGTTTCTTCTCAGTCCTGAACATAGTCATGCATATACATTCCAGGATAATCTTGTGGTATATAACCTTCTTCTGAAAGACAGTTCCGTGCTGAATCCCCATTTGGAACTTGCCATGGAGCCTGCCTTGCGCGTATTCTTCGAACTTGAACCCCGCTTCAGAAACAGCGACCGTTTCCAGAAACATGTGCAATTGAGCGCGGAACAAGTCGAGACCTTGGCAACAATCATAGAGCAAATGAAGGAAGAACTTGAAAATCAGGGGCTTCATTTCAAAAGCATGCTTACTCTGTTGCTCAAGCGCTTCCTAATCCTTCTTTGTCGATACTATACATCCATGGTTGATGTCCAAAACGACAATCTTTTCGCCATCGCAAATGTTTTGCAGCATATTGACAAGCATTTTTCCAGCAGAATCACCTGCGAGGACCTGGCGAACCTCGCGCACATGACACCCAAGAGTTTTTATAGATGTTTCAAGGCATCAACAGGCATGGCTCCTATTGCATATCTTCTTGAGATACGCATGAAACGCGCTCTCCAGTTGCTGGAGGAAACCACCCTGCCTGTCAAGCAGATTGCCGATATGTGCGGCTTTTGCAGCACAAGTTATTTCGGTCAGCAATTCCGCAAGACCTTCTTAAAATCCCCTGCGCAAATCCGCAAAAAAGAAAAGCAGGCGTAAAGAAAGGCGCTGCTCTCCAAAAGGGGAAGATTCTCGCTGGGACTACTGGGACCTATGGGACTTATGCGACCTATGTGGCTCACCCCAACCGTCGCATAAGTCGCATAAGTCGCATAAGTCGCATAAGTCGCATAAGTCGCATAAGTCCCATTTTATATTGTCCAAATATTGATATTTATTGTCTTGAAAATGATATTGAAAGGACAATATTCTTTGGTAGAATTTTGCACGACACCCAAACTGTGTAGCCGAACGCAAGCGCATGGCAATTTTTTATAATACTCCCAAGGAGAGTGAAATGATGAAATACCACAAATATCTATTCCTGGTTCTGGCGTATGCCTTCCTTATATTGCCCTCCGTAGCGTTTTCCCGCCGCGTTCCAAATGAGCAGAAGAAAATTATCCATTTTGGCTTTGTGTCCCCCTCCACACCTGACCATGTAGTGATGGGCGCGTTGAAGAATGTGGATGCCACCTGCCCATTTGATGGCATAGGAATAAATCCCGTCATAAAATTGAAGCGTGGTGGGAAGACCATCATCTATAACCCGTTGAGCCAGGTGGGAGCACCGCATTTGCTCGCCAAGGAGGACTTTGCAGAGTTGATTCCCATGTTCAGAAAATTAAAGGAAACTCGCCTGAAGCATAATTTCTACATAATCAACTCCTCCGTTTTCAACTGCGACTGGTTTGATGACGAGGCCTGGTCCAGAACGCTCAACAACATCAGCATGCTTGCCTGGGCCGCCAAGGAATCTGGCTTTGAAGGCATCTGCCTGGACATAGAACCTTACACACTCACCAAACTCCCATTCATGTACCGCCCATTCCTAGGGCATTCATTCGAGGAGACCTCGAAGCAAGTCCGTCTCCGCGCCATGGAATTGACCATTGAACTAAATCGCCAATTTCCTGATATCACGATTTTCACATTCTATTGGGCCTCCCAGTGCAATTCAGCCCTCAAGGAAGCCCGTCCTGAATTGCTTGTGAACTCAAAGACAGGTCTGATGGTCCCATTCATCAACGGTGTCTATGACGCAGCGCCTACCACGATGAAGATCATAGATGGCAACGAGGGACCTAGCTACCATGCCGCCGAAGAGAATGATTATGCCCAAATCATGGGAAAGTACCACCGCTTCGCCTCGTCCTGGATCGACCCAGCAAACCATGAGAAGTTCTGGAAGATAAGTTCCCTGGGCTTTTCATTCTATCTTGACAGTTATGCGAAGAAGGACAAGCCCAGCACATACAATCTTTATGAAAAATCAGACAACCCTACGCAACTTCTGGCTAGCAACATCAGCCACGCCCTGGACTACACCGACGAATATGTCTGGATATGGTGCGAGAATGGCAATTTCTGGCCAGGCGTCTTCAAAGCCAAATATCCCTTCTGGAATGAGAAGATTCCTTATTGCGTGGAGGCCATAGAGGCAGGCAGGAACATTCATGCCGCAATGGAGAAATACGCCAGCAAAAAGAATCTTCTAAAGAACGGTTCGCTGGAACCCGGCCCCAGTGGCCAGCCAAATGGCCCAGATTTGTACGATGGCGGCATCAGGGACTGGCCTGCCTGGCAGGCTTCCGATACCCCAAAGGGCACCATGAAAAGCGAAAACGGCATGCTTCGCCTCGTGAATGTCACCAATGGCGGCATTTCTCAGGGCTACTTTGGCGGTGTCAAGGCAGGGCAGCACTTCATTCTTAGGGCGAGATGCAAGAATGAAAGCAAATATGCCATGCCTGTTCTCAGTTATTTTTTCCGTGACAATCCGGACAAGGGCCTATGGGGACAGGATTCCATTGCATTCACCGAGGAGGACAAGGATGGCTGGAAAAGCGCGACTTTCTACATCACCGTGCCTGATGGACATAAAATTGCCTCGCTAAATGTCTATGTGGGCGTCAATGGCTTCCAGGACCCGACTGGAGAGGACAAAGGCTGTCTTTTTGACGATGTTGAACTGCATGAAGTCATTTTTCCCTGGACAAGCAAATGAGTCATAGACACTTTGTATACAACAAACAATAGTTTTTTGAAAATAGAATAAAATGAGGTGCAATCTAATTAAACAAATTGAGGTACAAGCAATGAAGAGACATTTCACATTGATTGAATTGCTGGTAGTAATCGCGATCATTGCGATACTAGCGGCAATGTTGCTGCCTGCATTGAGCAAGGCAAGAGAGAAGGCCCGTTCCATCGCCTGCGTCAACAATCTCAAGCAACTTGGAACTGATTCGCTTTTATATGTCGCTGACTACAATGGTGTGCTGGGGCGCAATGGCACTGGCACAGGTTTCTCCGTTGATACTTGGTGGAGCCCAATGTATAGAGGTGGATATATTAAAGACGAAAGTAAAGAACTTGCCTGCCCTGGTCGTGCTCCTTTTGGACCTGACGACAACTGGTGGTACACATACGGAGGAAACAACAAGGCATACGTCAATAGTCCGCCTACAGGCTATGATTCCGCATGGATAAAAGTGGCTTCCACTAAAAAATCCGGATACTATGACAGTGCAATTTGCGAGGGTTTGCTCAAATCTCCATCGTTGGCTATTATACATGGAGACAGTTATAGTACATTTATCTTTATTACCTATAAAGTCGAACAAGCAAGAATGTGCTGGATGAATCTCACTGGTTTAGGTAATTCTGAAGGTGGCTCATCAACTTATACCGTCGGTGCACATGGCAATGTGGGCAACTTCCTTTTCTTTGACGGTCACGTTGAATCCATCAATTCCATGGGCAATTTCCGCTCCAAGATACGCGAATGCTGCACTGTGCAGGGCGACACCCCATTTGGTGCTGCCGTACACGGACCAAACTCAACATTCACTCCCTATTCCGCAAATTAACTTCCTATTCTGATTTTTTCTAAAACTCTGTTCCACAAGAGGGTAGGTAATTGCCGCGTGAGCGGCAGCGCCCGCAGGGCGCAACCATGCTTAACCCCTGGCAAGCGCCCGCAAG
>JAFYGL010000676.1 GCA_017543165.1 Victivallales bacterium
GGCGGCATAACCCAGCATATCGGCGCCAGCGTCGCAACTGTGGGCAAGCAGACCATTACTTTCCTGGACACGCCAGGCCATGAGGCATTCACTGCAATGCGCGCACGTGGCGCCAACGCCACGGATATTGCGGTCCTGGTGGTGGCGGCGGATGACGGCGTCATGCCACAGACAATCGAGGCCATAAACCACGCAAAGGCGGCGAATGTGCCTATCATCGTGGCAATGAACAAGATGGACCTGCCACAGGCGAATCCCAACAAGGTGATGGTTGGCTTGCAGCAGCACGGCATTCTGTCCGAGGACCTGGGCGGCGACGTGGCGATAATCCCCGTGTCGGCAAAAACAGGCCAGGGCATTCCAGATTTGCTGGAGCGTATTCTGCTGGAGGCGGAAATGCTGGAACTGACTGCTGACCCTGACGCCAATTTCAAGGGGCTTGTAATCGAGGCGCAGATGGAGCAGGGCATGGGACCCACTGCCAGCGTCCTGGTGCAGAATGGCACGCTGCGCGTCGGCGACGTGCTTCTGTGCGGCAAATGCTGGGGCAGGGTGAAGGCTCTTGTGGACGGGCAGGGGCGCCGCATAGCGAAGGCATTGCCTTCCACGCCTATCCGCATCATGGGGCTTAACGCAGTCCCTGAGGCGGGGGACACCATAGTCAAATGCGAGAACGAGCGCGAGGCCAGGGAAAAGGCCGAGCAGGCAGTGCAGGATGAGAAGAACGAGGCGCAGGGTTCCCGCCAGGTCAGCCTGGAGGACTTCTTCAACCAGACATCCCAGGAGGAACTGCCAGAATTGAAGCTGATTCTCAAGACCGATGTGCGCGGCAGTCTGGAGGCTATTGTGGACAGCATAGCCAAGATCAAGTCCGACAGGGTGAAATGCTCCGTGATACACAGCGGCGTGGGCGAAGTGACTGAGAATGACGTGATTCTCGCCGCTGCATCCAATGCCATCATCGTGGGCTTCCACGTGCGCACTTCTGGTTCCGTGAACAAACTGGCAAAGCAGAAGGGCGTGGAAATCCGCCTGTATGCAATCATCTACGAACTGCTGGAGCAGGTGGAGAACGCCATGCGCGGCAAACTGGCGCCCGAAATCAAGGAGAAATACCTTGGGCGCGCCGAAATCATACAAATATTCGAGAACAGCAAGGTCGGGCGTATTTGCGGTTGCCGTGTTACGGATGGCCTTATCCGCGTGAACGCAAAGGCAAAGGTGTTCAGGGACAAGGAACTGATATACCATGGCCAGATACAGAACCTGAAGCATTTCAAGGACGATGTCCGCGAGATGAAGAGCGGTCTGGAATGCGGTATCAAGCTGGACAACTTCGAGGACTTCATCGAGCACGATGTCATCGAGGTTTACGAATCCGTCTCCATTGCACCTGAACTGTAATTTTTTTAATCCACAGATTTCCACAGATTATCACAGATTGTCTTCTGGATGAAATCCGTGAAAATCTGTGGAAATCTGTGGATAAATAAAATATCCAGACCTTTCAGGTAAGTACTGGATAGTTGCCACATTTATTGATTATGCCAAACGATAGGTTATTGCGTGTAAATGAGTTGCTGCTGCGTGAACTTGGCAATGTGTTCACGCGGGTTGTTAGTCCTGCCGTGCCTGTGCTGGTCACTGTGACTGGAGTGAAGACCGCCATTGATCTGCGTGACGCCACGGTGTTTGTCAGCGTGTATGGCAAGGCAATGCCCAAGCAGGAAGTGATGGCGTTGCTTGAAAAGAAGCGCGCCTTGATACAGTCCGAACTGGCAAAGAAAGTCATTCTTAAATACACCCCGCGCCTGCATTTCAAGTTGGACGAGACTGCCGAGAATGCGGACAGGGTGATGCACATCCTCAATGAACTCAATCTTGACGAGGAGCAAGGGGATGGAAAGGATACCTCCAAATGACATCAGCGGCATTCTGCTGGTGGACAAGCCACAGGACTGGACCAGCCAGGACGCAGTCTCCTGCATCAAGCACCGTTTCCATCTGAAGAAGGCGGGGCATTGCGGCACGCTGGACCCCATGGCGACTGGCCTGCTGGTGCTGCTGTTCGGAAAATGCACCAAGTTGCAGGACAGCCTCATGGCGAAGGACAAGGTGTACCGCGCCTCCATGCGCCTGGGCATTGAAACCGATACTGAGGACGCCACGGGAAATGTGGTTGCAGAGCATTCCATCGAGGGGATTGACGGTGAGGCCGTGCGCAAGTCGGCGCAATCCCTGATTGGCGAACTTATGCAGGTGCCGCCCATGGTCTCCGCAATCAAGCGCAATGGCAGGAAACTGTATGAACTGGCGCGAAAGGGCATTACCGTTGAGCGCGAACCTCGTAAGATTAGCATTTTTTCTATAGAGATAGAGCGTATTTCGCTACCAGAAGTTGATTTCATAGTGCATTGCTCAAAAGGCACTTATGTGCGAACTCTATGTGCCGACTGGGGCAGGGCATTGGGCTGCGGCGCTAATATGACCGCTTTGCGGCGGCTCAGGAGTGGCGAGCATTCCGTGGAGAATGCCTACACTATTGAGACAATAAAGGGCTGGGAATTGCCGCAGTTCCAGGAAGCATTGGTGGAAAAATGATGCTGCACTCCTTAAATGAACTTCCCGCGCATGAGCGCATAGTCGTGGCGCTGGGCGTGTTTGATGGTGTGCACAGGGGGCATCAGGCGATTCTTTCAAGGCTGGTGGGGCTGGCCAGGGAGACTGCATCAACGCCAGTGGCCTTGTTTTTCTCCCCCCATCCCCGCGAAGTGCTTTGCCCTCCTGGCCCCAGGCACC
>JAFYGL010000008.1 GCA_017543165.1 Victivallales bacterium
AGAAACACAATGGCCCCGACAAGCAAAGCATGCAGCAGAATGCTCAAGCCTATTCCCAGACCTCTGAAATTGCCTGTATGTCTGTTCAACTCATCTTTCATTTTTTCGAACCAGCGCCCTCTGGCGTGAACACCAAAGACAGGTTGTTGATGCCCGCATGCTGCACGGCATTGGCGACATCGACCACATCGCGGTATTTTCTGGTCTGGTCGCCCACCAGGAAGACAATCACATCGGGCATGTCCTTTTTTATGGCAAGCAGACGTGACGTAAGCTCATCACAGGAGGAAAGCGACTGACTGTGCCTGTCATTCGTCCTGCCAAGCCATATTGCACCGTCCTTGTCCAGCTCCACGAATATCGAGTTCTCCTCTGGATTCATCTTGTCATTCGTGGTTGACTCAGGAGGAACGAGATTGACGTCGCTCTTGTAGTAGATGGAGGGGACGGTTATGACGAAGATGATAAGCAGCATAAACGTCAAGTCCATCAGCGGCGTCACATCTATTGTCGCCGCATTCTGTCTTCTGACACGCCTGTTCATCATTCCTCCGTCTGATTGGCGCTGGAAGAATCCTCAAGCTGCAAGCTGGCGAGGAAATCGTCGATGAAAGTCTCCATCTCCTGAAGGATATTGTTTATCCATGCATTGAAGAAGGTGTTGATGAAGACGGCGGGGATGGCAACGAGAAGGCCCGCCACGGTTGTAAGGAGCGCACCGCTTATGCCAGGCGCGATGGCGCCGATATCAACGCTGCTTGTCTGCGCTATTGCAATGAAGGTCGCCATGACGCCCCAGACGGTTCCAAGCAGGCCAAGGAAGGGCGAGATTGTGATGAATATTGAAATCCAGCTCATCTCGCCTTCAAGCTCCATTGATTCCCTGTTGAACTGCTGGTTCATCCTGGTGCGTATCTTCTCCACCTCGGCTGGCGTAAGGGCACGGGGGAGGACAGCGTTTCTGAGGAAAGACGAGCGTTTGCGCTCCTCGATGCCAAACACCTCGCAAAGCGTGTCTATGCCAGCGTTGCAGATGTTGCACATGGGGCCAGAGAGCTCGCCCATGTAGATTCCCACTGCCAGCGGAGAACCTACCTTGTCATAGAACTTGTTGAACTTGTTGCATTCGCCGCGCTTGCCTGAAATGGACAGGTACTTGCTGATGAATATCGACCAGAAAGTGGCGCTGAAGCCAAACAGCAGAATAACAATGCCCTTGCCGATGCCGTCACTTTGAAAGAAGGCATAGCGCACAATCTCTAAAACACTCATTTTTGCTCCTCAAGTTCAGTATTTATCAATCTGCTCAGTTCAATGTATCCGTTTACGGAAATGCCGTCCGCCCGCACATCCCCTGCCATGCCCGCACGCGCGAATATGGTCTGCATGTCCAGCGTCGGAAAAAGCGCCGCAATCTGCGTAATGGCCTTCTTGCGGCGCTGCGCAAATGCGGCTGTAGCCACGCGCTCCACCAAGGCGCGCATGGCGGCATCGCACCTGTCGTTCAGTTCCAGCCGCACAAAGGAGGATGTCACCTCTGGCGGCGGGAAGAAGACTGAAGGCGGTACAGTGCGCAGGACACGCGCACTATACCGCAAGGCCACTTTCACGGTAGGCAGCCCGTAGTCCTTTGTACCATGGCCCGCGACAAGCCTTTCGGCCATTTCCCTTTGCAATAAAACGCACAAGTCCAATGGCGGATTTGCGGCAGATGCAATATTTGCCAAAAAAGGCGTGCTGCAGGAATATGGTAGGTTTGCCACGCAGCGGTATGCTTCAGTTCCCATGATTTCATCGAAGTCCTGGCGGCAGGCATCGCCTTCCACCAGGCGAAGATTTGAGTTGGAGGCATAGCGCTCGCGCAGGAAAGCAGCCAGCCTGTGGTCAAGTTCCACGGCTGTCACGGAGCAGCCTGCGGCAAGCAGAGCGTCCGTGAGCATGCCCAGGCCAGGGCCAATCTCAAGCACCCTCTGCCCTGCATGCAACTGGGCATCCTGCGCCAGGGCATTGAGCATATTCCCGTCCACCAGGAAATTCTGCCCCAGCCTTCTGCTTGGATGCATATCCAGCTTCTGCAGTTGTTCAATTACCTGTTTTTTGTTCATCATTCACATTCAGGTTCTTGAAATGCTTGGTCTTCTCCCAGTGATGCGGCGCATATAGGAGCTGGAGCGCCCCCTTCCAGGCAGCTCTG
>JAFYGL010000677.1 GCA_017543165.1 Victivallales bacterium
AATAAAGATGATATTGGCACAGACCGCGTCGGACTGGAGACCGCTGCTGGGCAGCCTGGACACCTATGTGCGCAAGGGACAGTACAACGAGGCCAGGGCCATTCTGCACAGGCTCAAGGGGCTTCTTTCCTCAATTGGCCTTGGGCAGCTGGCCGACCAGGCAGCCGCCGCAATGCAGACCATGGACGCAGGACAGGACCCGTCGCATGCAATCACCCAGATGATAAACGCGCTCAGCGGCATATTCAGGGAACTGGAAAAGCAGGTGACGCTGTAATGAAAAAGGCGCTTGCAATAATGGCATTAATGGCCCTCCTGCTTTCCGCGCAGGAAGTCAAATACTGGCCAGTCAAGATCGGCTCAATGGTATTCACACGCCTTGAACTAGCCAGCACGGACGATGCCAGAATCAAGGGGCTTATGTTCCGCAGTGAACTGCCATACGACGGCGGCATGCTCTTTGCGTTCGACAAGGAGGAAATACATTCGTTCTGGATGCGCAACACACTGATTCCGCTGGACATTGTGTTCATCGACGCCAAGGGCATTGTGACAGCGGTGCACACGATGAAGGTCGAGCCTCCTCAGCGGCCCGGCGAAAGCGACGAGGCATACTGCGCCCGCCTTCCGCTGTACTCAAGCGGCAGGCCAGCCAGGGCGGCCATTGAGGTCAACGCGGGAATGGCAGCTGAAATCAAAGTCGGAGACAGGATTGAACTGGGCCTCGACGGCATCAAGGCAGCACTTAAGACGCAGAAGCGCTGAGGCAAAGGCCTATTGCAGAGTGCTTTCCAGCCACTTGCCGCCTGTGAAATCAGGCACGGCCACAGGCTGCCCGCCCAACGAGACGGATTCCTCGGAAAGGACGCTCAACGCCAGCAGGGTCGCCGTGTCGTATGTGTCAATCGGAGGCCGCTGCCTCTTCTTCACCGCGTCAATGAACGCCTGCAGCACCAGATAGTCCATTCCGCCGTGGCCAAAGGCCTCCGTATCCATCTTCTTGCGCTGGTAGCTGCGCCACAGCGGATGCTCATAGCGCGGATACATCGATTCCAGGCTGTCGTATTTCTCCTCCTTGGAAATGCCCTCCAGCCAGACACCCGCCTTTTCCTCGGAATAGCAGCCCTTCGTGCCGTCAAGGCGACCGAAGCGCGAATATGGCCCTGGAAGCGAAATGCAATGATACAAATCCACCGTCTCGCCATTGGCGCAGGTCAAAGTGGAGCTGATGACATCCCCCATCGCGAAGCGCCTGCCCCTGAGCGACTTGTCTGGAACGTCGTGCTCGCTGATATACTTTTCCCAGCTGCACGACTTTGAGGCGGTGGAGCGTATCGTCAGGAAGCGGTTGCCATGGTTTATGCTCAGCCACTGCATTACGGGGCCGACGCCGTGGGTCAAATACAAATCGCCATTGCGGTGCATGTTGTGGTCCAGCCTGAAATGCGGGTTCTGCCTTGTCAGAAGGCCGCGCAGGCAATGGCGGTAGCCGCATTTCGCGTGGACGAGCTCCCCGAACAGCCCCTTCCTGACCATGTTCAGAATCATCATCTCGCGCCTGCTGTAGCAGCAGTTCTCCAGCATCATGCAGGGCATTCCCGTTTCCTCGGACGTGCGCACAAGCTGCCAGCAGTCCTCCACGGAATTGGCGCCCGCCACCTCGGTGGCGGCATATTTGCCGGCACGCATGGCCGCCAGGCACACAGGCACGTGGCCGTTCCAGGCGCCTGACGCAATCACCGCATCAACATCGTCCCTCGTGAGAAAATCGCGGAAATCGGCCTTCACCTCAATTTCCTCATGATAGTAAGGCTTCGTCTCCTTGATCACATCCTGGCAGCGCTCCACAATCGGGTCCGCAATGCCGACTATGCGCACATCGGGCATCATAGACAGGAATTGCCCCAGCGACACCCCGCGCATTCCAGCGCCCACTAGAACCACACCTGTTCGTCTTGCTTGCCTTTTCCTGACAGACATCCAGCTCTCCTTAAATTAAAAGATGAAAATTATTGACATTCATATCATTCAATATTTGCATCAAAATTCAAAACAAGCATTATTTTACCCTTAACTTGTTTATGTGCAAATCGCGATTACAGATTTTGTTTTTTTTCATCACGGCATATTGACAAAGTCCATTTTTTTAGTAAAATATGATTTGGTTAGCCAAGTTGTGCAAATTCTGCACAAACAATGGCTGTCAATTGGAGGAAAAATCAAACAAAGGCATTTGATTTCAATAAACAGCAAACAAGGGAGAAAAAACAATGAAAAACAACAGACTTTTCACACTGATTGAACTGCTGGTGGTAATCGCAATCATCGCGATACTCGCGGCGATGCTGCTGCCGGCGCTGAGCAAGGCCAGAATGAAGGCTCGCAGCATTTCCTGCATAAACAATCTGAAGGAGATGAGACTCCAGGCAATGATGTATGAACAAGACCACGAAGAATTTATGATGCCAGGCTCTATCAGTGGGTACTACTGGGGGCATCTGCTGCAGAAAACCAAATACTTTCCAGGCGAGAATGCGCAGACCAAGGTTCCAGAATTTCAGTGCCCTGAAAAAGCCAACAGTGTGCAAAAAAATTCTTCAGGTACAGAATATCACTGGGCACGTCTTGATGCTCCAGAATCTTACCATTATGCCGCAAATACCTGGCCACACGCGATCTACCCCAGTTACAAACTCAAGAAGGCCGCGCAGTTGAAATCCCCAGCACAGACATCCAGCATCGTGGATTCAAAGCAAAACAGCGAAACTGGGGCCTCCTGGCGCATGGATAATTCAGAGGCAAAATGGATGGCCAAGCTAGACTTTCCCCATAGCGGACAAAAATACGCAAATGTGGCTTACATTGATGGGCACGCCGGCAGCGAAATCATGAGAAATGAACTTACAGTCTGCAATTATTATGCGTATATATTGCCATTCTTTGCATACTATGGCAGTGTTTACACAAGTTACAGTTGGCTCTATTAATTTTTAGTTGATCTTACAACATTATGCGCAGAATCCTACTTCTCCTGCTTTCCGTTCCA